>NZ_JAOPHO010000032.1:0-49549 GCF_033141925.1 Peribacillus sp. CSMR9 | reverse complement strand
GATTATAAAACAAAAAAAGGTAGATTTCCTCAGAATAAACTGAGAAAATCTACCTCTATTGGCCCGAAGGGACTTTTCCAGTGCCCTCATTTTAAGGTGTCCATTTTTTTTCGTGGGTATAGTTCATGATGTAGAGTGAGAACTTTTCATTTAGGAATGTGGGCAAGTTTGGTTTGGATGGCCAAGCACGTCGAATGTACACATATTGTAAGTCAACTGGGATTCGGGTTATTGAATACGCTTTCATTCGTTAGTGCACTTGGGTTATCGTTTGGTTACATTTTAATCGTGTACAATTTTCTGCAGCACTCGTTATGCACCAAGAAATATTTCAAGCGACCCTTTAAAATTCAGAGTATTGGCCTACTCTCAATTCCAAAGTTCCCGAATACAACTTCGCTACCGTACCGACAGCTGATTCTTCACAAGCATTCCGGGTTCTAGCCTCATCTACCTGTAAGGAATGATGTAATACGAGTATGAAACTATTATTTCTTCGTGGATATACAATGGGGTTCCTATTCTCCATGTTCTTACAGCCGTTGCTCTTGGTGTCGTGTGGCCTTTCTTTCAGAACAGGAATGATTGTCCTTTTTTAGTTACTGTATTCGGTACTCCTTTTTGTTTTAGGAATAGCTTTTGATTTTAATTTTATAACTTTAGTTGTATCCGGTACAACTCTTTCACCCTTTTTTGTGTTCATCACCATTTCTTCTGTCAGGACAAAAAATATACCAACTAGAAAAATGGCAGCTGCGCTTAGTGTAATGGCCATCCCAACAGCGGTTAATAAATAATCCTTGTTGTAATCGCTTACAAAAAAACTTAAACTAAAAATTAAAATCCCGATTACACAACCTGTGCCTGATACCCACTTCACTGCATCCATCATCTTCTGATTAGTTTCCATTATTTCATCCCCTTTCTTTCTATTTTATGACATTTCACAAATTTGTCAAATCTTTTCTATTTTTTAACATATCCACAATGAAAACCTTGACAAATAGAAGACGCCACTATTCACTTTTAGGTATTCAAGACTATATGAAAAATCTGTAAAACAGTATAAATACACTATCATTTTTTCCAATACTATCCTTTTCTATACTTGTAAAAACTTTTTGACTTCAATATCAAATAAATGACCCCTGATGAATTTATCAGGGGCCATACATCTTTCTATGATTTCTGCAAGGTTATCGTTAACGTTTTCTTTTCAGCACCCCGATACACTTTAACCTTCACTTTATCTCCGATTTTCTTATCCGTGTATAAGACTTTCCTTAATTCTGCTGCCGTATTTATTTTCGTTCCATCAATCTCCGCGATGATATCCTGTTGCTTAAGCCCTCCATTCGCTGCTGCCGATCCCGCTTCAATACTTGTAACCATGACACCCGACTTTGCAGCTTCAGGAACATTTTGTAGGTAATACTGTGGCAGTTCTTCTATACTGGCCAAGCTTACTCCTAAATACGGGCGCGTGATTTTTCCGTTTTCAATCAGTTCCGTAACAACCGGAATCACATCATTACTTGGTATGGCAAAACCTAGGCCCTCCACACCATTTTCGGAAATCTTCAAGCTGTTTATGCCTATCACTTCCCCAGCTGTATTGATCAATGCCCCGCCGCTATTGCCAGGGTTGATCGCTGCATCTGTTTGAAGGACATCAAGTTCCCACTCACCGTCCGATGTATCGACTGAAATGGAGCGTCCGGTCGCACTGACGATCCCTTGTGTAACCGAACGTGAAAAGTCAAGTCCAAGAGGGTTACCAATCGCCAATACTTCTTCACCTGGACGCATGCTATCAGAATTCCCGAATTTAATTCCATCAGGTGCTTTCGAGGCATCAATTGTCAAAACCGCTAAGTCCGTCAAGGCATCCGCCCCGACAACCACTGCAGTTGCCTTTTGTCCATCATATAATGAAATTTCGACTTTCTTTGCTCCCTCAATAACATGATTGTTCGTAATGATATAGGCCTTCCCATTTGCCTTTTTAAAAATGACCCCTGAACCAGTGCCGCTCGCAACCGTTTCGCTTTTCGTGCTTTGCTGCTGGAACGGGTCCTGGTTTTGCATCTCTTGTAAATTCACGACCCCTACAATCGATTTGGATGCTGATTCCACCATCTCTGCCCTATCATTTGAATCCGTACTTGTCGATAACTTTTCTGCCGTGACACTTCTATGTTTTTCAACGTTTTCCGTTTGCTCTACACCCGCCTTTTGGGTTGACTCATTCACGGAACCTTTCCCTTGATCTATAAAATCCCCGCCAAATACAAATACAGAAGATGTAACAATAGAAGCAACTGTTCCGGAAACAAGGCCAGTTAGCAAAAGGGACTTACCCTTCTTCCTTTCTGTCTTCACTCTGGCTTGCTCATCACCATTATAATTCTCCATCTTTATCCCTCCTATGATTGTCATTTACTTGGCTCAATCATATACAGTAATTATTAAAAAATTCTTAAGAAATAAAGAAATAAGTGACCTTTTTATAAAAAATATAAAATTTTATCAAATCCTGCTATATGATATTTTGCATGCTAGAAAACAAAAAGGCCTCAACATGGGCCCCTTTTCAATTCGACCGTTATATATACCTTTACATGACTTCATACACTTCTTTTGTCTCCTTATTCACACCATACCAGCCCCAAGTAGCTGCATGGCCATTTTTCTGACTGCCTTCATCCACTTCGAACACTTGAAAAATGTAATCTCCCTTTTCGGCATCATGATCATATTCTATTTGCAAATGCGGGAAATTTTCCATGTCCACGTAATCCTTCACAAGCTTCTCCGCCTGAGATTTACTTAAGGTACTAACCGAATCCTTACTCTCTTCTTTTCCTTTTACCGTCTCAGCTTTTGTATCCGTTACCGCCTTATCTTCTAATTCGGATCCAATGGTCCCTTCTTTACTTGCTTCCTCCACCGGTTCCACTTCGTCATTCCCCTCTACGGTTTCTATAGTGGCTGGGCCTGATACCGGATGCATTTCCGCCGCCTTTAAAACCATTAGTTTACCTTCCTGGTATTTTGCCTTATATGCGGCTGCTTCTTGAAAATCTCTTTGGGCCGAATCAAAATCCTGTTCGTCGTATTTCTTCATTCCACTTGCCAGAAAACCTGAAAGATCCATTAATTCTCTTACTTCCGGTGTTTTTGCTTCTATATAAGCTAATTCAAATGCCTCGTGGGCTTCTAAATAATTTTCCTCATTCAACTGACTTTTCCCCAAATCCATATTGGAATCATAATTCCTTGTTACGCAGCCTGAAGCAATCAACATCAAAAAAATAACCATGAATGTTCTCTTCACTACATCACTCCTCACTTTTCCAAAGATACTCTCCCATATTATTCTATACATCCATCTTAAACCCTTTGATAAGAAAACCGATACCTCTATTTCCTATCATTTTCATTAAGGAAATGTTGACTTTTATGATTATCTTTTTACAAAAAGTGGTACAGAAAGATAAACAGTTGAAAGGATGATGAGCAGAATGAGGCAGGACAAACAGACCTATCATGTCGATTTGGTCAGCGGCGACGTACTCGGACAAAAACTTGAAGAGAACCCGAGCTTCACTGTACACGTAACTGATGAGGAACTTGCAGAATTGAAACAATGCTTGGAGGAACACCGGACAGATGACCTGGAGGCATATGCCCGTTCACATGTGCCCTACCTTCTCTATCATCATGACCGGGCAAATGATAAATACGATGCAGCCATGAAAAAGCTTTATGCCCTCATATATAAATTTGGCGATGAAACGGCCCGAAACCATATCGAAGAAATCGGCATATTGACAGACAACAAATTCGAGGGACAAGAAGAGGTGCAAAAGTTCAAATAGAAAATATGAACAGAACCTGAAACTCAAAGGTTCTGTTTTTTTGAAAATCAGTTGGTGTTATCCCTTAACAATATTATGATGGTGTTCTGAATAAAAATCAGGAGGTCTATCATATAAGTTTTTATTTGGGGCGAGTATCTTTGCTTAGCATTTTTCTGGACATTTTATTTCAGCCTTTTCTAAAAGAAGCCTTCTGACCATCAGCTGGGGAGCCGCTGCACCCAATTTCTCAACCCTCAGCAACTAGCGTCATTTGCGGTTATCGAACTAGCTCCTCCTTCTTTTATAATTGCTTTTGGCGACTTTATTATAAGAGGTGATAAAGTAAAATGAAGACGATACATAAACGAAATTCTTATCTCGATAACCCCGCCCTTTAGGTGCCAACGAAAAAATCCTGTTCATATCCAACAGGATTTTTATCAATCTTTATTCAAAATTCAAAATGACAGGATTCTTGCAAGAAGAATCTAATAAGGACAATGTCTACCCCTTATCCTAAATGGGAAACGGCCTCTTAATAATTTAAGGTGATAGATTCATTTTAATGTTTTTGTTTATAATAAGTTACCGCGAGCGCAAGGGCCAGCACTGTTCCTTTGACGATATCCATAGCATAATACGGAACGGACATCATGATCAAACCATTTTGAAGGATTCCGATCAGGACTGCACCGACAAAGGTTCCAAAGGCATTCGGTTTTCCCGCTCCTAAAACGGAGGAACCAATGAAGGCTGCCGCAACGGCATCCATTAAATAGGGGGACCCTGAATTGATTTCCGATGTCATGACCCTTGAAGCAAGGACAATCCCCCCGATTGCAGCAAATAGAGCTGAAAGCAGATAGGCAAGGATTTTGTATTTATTGACCGATATCCCGGAAAGTCTAGCCGCTTCCTTATTTCCCCCAATCATGTACATATAACGACCGTGCTTCGTATAAGTCAAAAAGATATGGGTCGCTACCACAATGACTGCCATGATCAGGATTATCCATGGTACCTGACCAATTTTGGCGAAAAACGGGCTGATCAGTCCTGTTGCGAATGTTCCGTCGGGCATGACCATATTTTGCGAAACCGTGGCCCCTTTTGTATAGGTAAGGGCAATTCCCTGGATAATGAACATGGTAGCCAATGTCATCAGCATGTCGGGAATTCTCAATTTAACGATCATGAATGAATTCAAAGCCCCTACGACAAGCGAGGCGCCGATCGCAGCTAATATGGCGATTAATGTATCCTGCGAAAACCAGACAAACATTGATATGACGATGGCATTGGCCAATGATGCGACGGAGCCGACGGAAAGGTCGAACCCATTCACTGTCAAGGATATCGTTATGCCGATCGCAATGATGGTCACGATTGAGATGGAACGCAGGATGTTGATCAGATTAGTAGTTTGAATGAAAGATGGATTGGACACGGCAAAAATTCCAATTAGAATGACAATCGTTAATATTGTGCCGTATTTATAGAAAAATTCGAACAGGTCCACCTTTTTCTTCGCTTTCGCTGTCTGTGTAACAGAAATGGGTGTACTCATCCTAATTTCCTCCTGTTGAATAGAATAGCAGTTCTTCTTCATTCGTTTTGCTTGTTTCTAGTTCGATGACAGTGCTCCCGTCATATAACACGTATGTCCGGTTAGTAATGCCAATGATTTCGGAGAGCTCGGATGATGCATAAATGATCGCTTTCCCATCCCTCGCAAGCTTTGCAATCATTTCGAATATATCCTTCTTGGCTCCAACATCGACACCTTTCGTTGGTTCATCGAATATGTATACATCCGCATCGGCTATAAGCCATTTTCCAATGGCAACCTTTTGCTGGTTACCACCTGAAAGGTTTTCGACTTTCACCTCCCCGGAAGGAGTTTTAATGCCGAGACTTGCGATCATTTCCTTCGCTTTTTCCATTTCCGCCTTACGATCCACAAAACTGAATGTCTTGCAGAATTTGCCGATACTGGCTGCAGTCAAGTTCGCCGATACTGATTCCTGAACAAGGACCCCTTCTTTCCTGCGTTCCTCAGGTATAAGTGCCAGACCGCTTTTTACTGCTTGGTGCGGTGATTTCAAAGAAAGCTTACGGCCATTTAGGATGATTTCACCTGCTGTAATCGAAGTATGACCGAAAAGGCTTTTACACAACTCCGTTTTCCCAGCCCCGACCAACCCTGCCAAGCCGATTATCTCCCCTGCTTTAATATGCAGACTGACATTTTTAACTTTCTCTGTATCTGACAATCCCCTCACTTCCAGAATAACGTCGCCAATCGAAGAATTCACTTCAGGGAACTGTTCATCCATGGTTTTCCCTAGCATATTCTCTATCACTTCGTTACGGGTGATGTCTTCCATTTTTCGAAAAGTGACAAGCTCCCCATTCCTCATGATCGTAATTTCCTCACAGATTTCAAAAATCTCAGGCAGACGATGTGAAATGAAAATGACTCCAACACCTTTTTGCTTTAATTCATTTACAATTCGAAAAAGTTCTGTCGTTTCTGTATGACTTAACGGAGCAGTTGGTTCGTCGAGAATCAGGAATTTGCATTCTGTCGAAACGGCTCTTGCTATCAGGACCATCTGTTTTTCAGCCAAAGTAAGGTCTCTTACCAGCTTTTTCGAAGGGACACGAATTTTCATATCTTCAAGAATTAAAGAGGCTTGGTTGTGCAGCTCCTTCCATTGAACTATCTGTTTTTTTCCCATGTTTTGGACCATATCATTCAACATTATATTTTCCCCAACGGTTAAATAAGGGATGAGGGCCGTATCTACTTCCTGATAAACTATTTGAATACCCTGTTCCTGCGCCACTTTGGGCGAGCGGATATCCTGCTTTATCCCATCAATAAAAATGTCACCTGAATAATGAGCATGGGCTCCCGATAAAACCTTCATTAACGTCGATTTCCCTGCTCCGTTTGCACCGACCAATGCGTGGGTTGCCCCTGATTGTATAGAAAAGTCAACTTCACTAAGCGCCTTCACTCCTGGAAATTCAATCGAGATTTTCTTCATTTCTAGTTGCGTGCCCATGTCCATTCCCCCTTATTGAACAGACACTCCCTTCACTTGAAAGAGAGTGTCCCCTTTTACTTTTTATAATGAGCTTTCAAAACTTTCATCCAATCTTCTTCAAATTCCGTTGATACACCCCATCCTTCGACAATACCAGACAGATTTGCCATGTTTACGGCTTCTTTTGAGGCTTGGATTTGCTTTTGTGAAATAAGTGAAGCCTCTAAGTCATAGGTTTGCGGTGTTTTTTCGCCCGCTAATTTTTTTGCCAATATCCTCATATTCACTGCACCAATCAACTTGGGATCGACGGCTGCCGTGTAGGACCATGAGCTAGCGGCCGATTGGATTTCCTGAAGATCTGCATTCGATACATCAATTCCGTATATCTTCACTTCATCGCGGCCCGCTTCTTTAATCGCCCGGGCGGCACCGATAGCGAAGGCATCCCATGTTGCGAAAATGGCATCCAATTTACCTTTTGGGTATTTATTCAGCATTGCGGCTACTGCATTTTGTGTTTGAACCGCAGTATCTGCAGATGCCACTCCGAATCTTTCGACTTCCCTAATTCCAGGGTTTTCTTTTAATTTTTCCTGATAAACTGAATTTCTTCTCACCATTGGAGGAAAACCATCCACCCAAAGGTAAGCAATCGCCGCTTCACCTTTCTGTTCTTCTATCAGTTTATCAAAAGCCAGTGTTGCCAACGCTTCATCATCCTGTGAAGTTAATGTCACACCTTCTATTTTAGATAAATCGCTAATTGAATCGAATGTGACAACGCTTTTACCTGCATCAACCAACTTTTGAACGTCATTCACTGTTGCTGCATCATCACCATGGGAGATGATATAGCCGTCATAATCTTCCTGCAAAGCCTGCGCGATCGCATCATGGAATTTAGCCGTATCCCCATTGGCTGTATACGTATCCACTTGAAAGCCCATTGCTTCTCCTTCTTCCTTCGCTCCAGCAAGGTATTGGGCCGTATGATCATCACCGCCAATTTTACGGATCACTTTGATTTTGGCCCCTTCCCCATCAGCAAATCTTTCCGGTACATTTTCAAATGATACTTTTTCTTCTTTCTTCGATTCTGTGGAACTCTGTCCTGTAGAACAACCCGTTAAAAGCAACGCCGAAGCGATGGCTGAAACGAATATCCCTTTAATAGATCTTCCCATCTTGTTTCCCTCCACATTCTCTTATTATTCTTATCAGTTAAGTTGGTGTAAATCATAAAATAAAAACCTCTCTAGTAATAGAGAGGTTTAATCAGCTGTATTGCAGACTTATCCCTCTCTTATCTGTCAAAACATTTCTGTTTTGCAGGATTTAGCACCAATTCCTAATGGAACGGTTGCTGGGCATCTTAGGGCCAGTCCCTCCGCCACTCTTGATAAGAGAATATATCGTGTTACGTTTTTCGTAATTATCACTTTATAGGGATATAGTCGTAAAGTCAATAGTTTTTCGAATATTCGAAATGTTTCCTGCTACTTTTATTTTCTTTGAAGCTGGGCTAGACGCTTTTTCTCAATTTTTTCAAGTCTCTCCAACTGACGTAGTTTCACTTCGAACACAGTGATCGGATCACGGTAAACTTCCGGATTTTCTTTCATATGCTCCAATGTAGCCTGGTAGTCTTTAATTTCTGTCTGCGTTTGCTCTATTGTTTTTTGAAGTAAGGCAAATGAGCTGCGATAGAAAAGTGAGATGTCCCGATCTAAAGATTTTTCAAACAATCCAAATTGGGTAAGGAAGCGTTCAGTGATCATTTCCGCAACATCCTGGTAATCTTCACTTTCCAAGTATTTCTTATAACGATTGTACATATTGGCTTTATTTTGCGGTATTGCCCCAAACAGCTTTCCTGCTCCTTTAAGCAGCAATTGTGATGGAGTCCTTCGCAAAAGGATATTAACGTCATCGATGCGGATACTGCTTGTCATCCGGTCGGCATCACGGCGCCAGTCATCCAATACCCTGAAGTCACCTGCCAGCATAATCCGTTCTTCTTTGTATAATTCATTGAATCCGGCACTCATCTCATCCATAAACTGTTGGCTTTGTGAGAACTCCATTTGGGAACTAGCAATCCAATCTTGAAGAGAACGGTAATATTGAGGCATGATCTTGTCAGAAATGAAGGCTTGAATCCGCTCATTCATTTCATGGTTCAACTGTATATGGACCTGACTGAAATCACTGCTTTCCGTTAACGATTTAGAGCAATCCCTCAGTAATTCAGGAATTTTAGAAGAAAGCTGACTTTTCACTTCATCCTTAAGCACACGGTACGACCTTATGATATTTTCACTTTTTTCTTTTTCTAAATCAGCCAGTTGATTGACCGCACCATTCAATTTGACTTCCATCTGTTCATTCCAAGAGATGGAATGCTCGCATTTCCGTTCATTGGCTGTCCGTTTTTCTAACAGATAAGATAAAGTTTTACGAATGAAAGCAAGGATTTTTTCAGATCTTCTTTCTTTCCAATTATCATCTTGATAATTCGATTGAAGGAATGCAGAAAGGTCATTCAACTGCTGCTTGCTGTCATAAAGTTTAGAGAAAGCGAACACTTTCGCATTCGGGAAATATGCATTCACTTTATCCCATGTTTCGTCTTCCATCCGGACCGCGACTTGATCACTGTATATCGTATCCATTTTATTTAATAAGAAATGAATCGGCAGTTTCGGAGCCATCATTTGAATTTCCAATAACAGGTCCCGTTCACTACCGGTGAAAGGCGCCCGGGCATCAAGAACGAACATCAGGCCATCACTGCCATGTAAATAGCCTTGGAAATCCGATTCCACGCTTTTTTCCCCATTGAACCCCGGTGTATCCAATAATCGCAGACGATTATTTCTAAGATAGTCACTAATAAGCGTCACATCGACAATAGTCCCGCGCTGGCGGCGTGTTTCATCCAATTCAGTTAGCTCCATGACAACCTTGCTATCTGTATCGGTAATTTCAAGGATTTCCAAATCATCCCCGTCTTTGACGCTGACTAGTGAAGAATGATCTTCGGCAGCGATGCTCTCGCCAACTATTGACTGTATAAAGGATGTCTTGCCATTTCCTGTACTTCCCACAAGAAGAAGATTGAAATTTCCGGTATCCTTAAGCCCCTCGACCATCCATTTAAGCTTATTGCCAACCCTTAAATCATTCTCTTCAGCCCATTGGATGATAGAATTGAACAGTTTCTCTCCCGCTTCCAGTCCGCCTCCCAATTTAGGCGATTTCGAAAGCAGGCTTTCTGCATCCTGAATGACCAGCGCATTAATCGTATCCGGGAAGATTTCATTCCAGGACAGCGCGGATGCCGCCGCAAACAGCGAAAGCTCCCCATCTGCGATTTTCAGCCAGTTTTCCAGCAACCTTGGCACGACAGGGCTTAAATCTTTGATTAGGTGCGTTCCTTCCAACAGACCTGCATATGCATCCCTGTAATAGACGGAAAGCTCATCCCATACATCCCCTTGGTTTAATTCGATGGTATCTATCAAGTTATTAATCACTCTTAGCCATTCAAAATAAGAATCGGTATATTTATAATTTTTCCAGAGGGCAACCGTCACCTTTTCGAAACGACCCTGGTCAAGTGTGTATAGCGAACCAAGGACAGTTGAAAAGTAGTCCGGATCCATCGATTGGGCAACCCCCTGCTGGATATACGTTTTCAGCACATCGAACCAGCCCATTGATTCTGTACGGATACTTTCATTCGCCGCTAATACCACCGCACTGTTCCAATCCTTTTGTTCTTCAAAAAAGGCTCGTGCGATTTCCGTGACATTCGGATAGTCAGGTTGAAACTCTACTGCTTCTTTCACGACTTTGGAAGCCAAATCATTTCTAGATTCAACTATGTACAGGGAAAACAGTTGCAAAAGAACCTCCGTTTTCAAAACCGCTTCATTCGTATCGACGGATTTATAAATATCCTCTGCGGTTGAATACATTTCCAGTTCAAAATAAGCATCAGCGATGTTTTTCTTCGCCCATGAACCAAGTTCACCTTCTATGTTTTCCCATTTAAAAATGGCTGCTTCAAAGTCATGGTGCTGAAAGTATACTTCACCTTGAGCGAATCGAACTGCCGTTAAATCCGCTCTTTCTTTTTTTTGTTCCACGAGAAACATTTCACCCAAAGCTTGAATGGGGTGTTTCCTTGTATCCTCAATCATCGTTTCATAATATTTTTTCCCGATCAGCCGTTCGTCCATCTTTATTCCCCCGATATATTTCATATTTTCAATTAAAGGATAATCACTAATTTGAAAAGCAGTCAAGAAGCCCTAACATGCAATTAATAGGTTCCTTTAGTTAAGAAAATTATTTGTAAAACCTTAAAATATTATTTTAACAAAACAATATGGTAACAACATGTCACCACTCTTACAATTTTAAAACAGAAATGAATGGAACTGTAATGATTTTAATGAACCGATACAGAGATGTCATTTCCATATTCGAGAAATTATGTTTTTTCTAGTTTAACCGGTATCTGAAAAGTTTAGCGAACCATTCTTTATACATCTAAATTACCAGAAGTCCAGCCCTTTAACTACCTAAAACTAAAAACGGTAATAAGACAAATCCTCTACCCCACTCATTACTAATATCCCATTTTATCGTTCATATAAAAAAGCAGCACCCTCATTCGTGAAAGGTAACTGCTCTCTGATAAGCTCCGAACAGTCATTGTCC
Source organism: Peribacillus sp. CSMR9 (assembly GCF_033141925.1). Classification (NCBI taxonomy): domain Bacteria; kingdom Bacillati; phylum Bacillota; class Bacilli; order Caryophanales; family Bacillaceae; genus Peribacillus; species Peribacillus sp. CSMR9. The sequence continues at coordinate 37,902 of NZ_JAOPHO010000032.1, read as the reverse complement.
TTTGACAAATTAGGATTATACCCCTGTACGCTTACGTTGGTTATTCGGCTTTTTGGTCAACTGGCTTTTAAGCTGTTTCGTTTTCTTCACTACGCCGGTTTCCAGTTTATCTTTACTTGATCCTGCTTGCTTTTGAGCCAGTTTTTGTTTGACTGCATCCGCCAGGCTTAACTTTTTATTTTCAGACATAATGTTGTCTCCTTTAGTGTTCTGCCTTCTATTATAATATAGTTGCGGTTAGAAAGATAATAGGGAGTTATATCCGATTCTTTTTGCAAAAAATACCCCTCGATAAAGGAAGTTTCGCCAACGGAGGACTAATTCCCTGCTTAAAAGGAATAATGAAATGATAAATTATGTTGACTTCATAATCAGAATTTGCTAAATTATCTTTATATTATAAAATCTATGAAGAGAAAGAGTAAGATTAGTACCCTGTTCCACAGAGAGTCGACATTTGGTGGAAGTCGATGTCCAAGGCCTATCCGAAAATCATCTCTGAGATGCAAAGCTGAAAATGCAGTAGGCTTTGACGGGTTTCCGCCGTTACAATGGATCACGTATGAATTCGTACGTTGACTGAGTGCCGCAGCTTCTTATGAAGTGCGGAATATGGGTGGTAACGCGAGCACAAACTCGTCCCTGATTTTCAGGGGCGAGTTTTTTATTTGCACAAAACACTTAAAATAGCCTTTTTCAGGCCAGTCGGCGGGAGTTATCATTTTAAAAAAAAGGAGAATCACCATGAAAAAAACAGACACATTATTTATCGGCCTAATGCTTTTCTCAATGTTCTTCGGAGCCGGGAATCTTATATTCCCCCCATTTTTAGGGGCGTCTTCGGGAACTTCTTTTTGGCCAGCCATTACCGGTTTTATCGCCACTGGAGTCGGCCTGCCAATTTTAGTGCTTCTCGCCGTCTCACTTGTTAAAGGCGGGGCACAAACTATCGGGGCACGTGTACATCCTCTATTCAGCACGTTGTTCATGGTTGTCATTTATTTAAGCATCGGACCTTTTCTAGCCATTCCACGGAATGCGAATGTCGCCTATGAAATGGGCTTCAAGCCATATCTTGGTGACTCAATGAATCAATCCCTATTCCTATTCATATTCACAACCATATTTTTCATCATCGTTTATGCCATTTCATTGAATCCAAAAAAAATGGAAACCTTCATGGGACGCTGGATTACACCTATTCTGCTTTTGTCCATGGTCATTCTCTGTGTTGTCGGATTCGTAAAGCTTGATGCTCCATTCAAAGCTCCAACAGACGCATATGCAGCAGGAGCATTTTCGAAAGGGTTCATTGAAGGGTACAACACGATGGATGCTTTAGCTGCCCTGGCATTTGGGATCGTCATCCTTACTTCAATCCAGCAAAGAGGGATTTCCGATCGAAAACAATTGACGAGATATACAGTAAAAGCGGGTCTCATCGCTGGTGTATTGCTTTCATTAGTCTATATCTCCTTAGGTATAATGGGAGCACGCATGGCAGCCGATGGGTCATTCGAAAACGGAACGGATATCCTCACAGTCGCATCCACCCTTTTACTTGGAACTGGCGGGAAGGCCCTTCTCGGCATCATTTTCACTTTAGCATGTTTCACCACCGTCGTCGGATTGACGACCGCTTGCGGACAGTACTTCTCGAAACTTTTTCCCAAGCTGAACTACAAAAGCGTCATTCTGATTGTAACAATCGTCGGTTTCATCCTTTCAAATATGGGTCTGAATCAAATTCTGAAAGTATCGGTACCATTCCTTGTGATGGCTTATCCGTTAACGATCGTCCTGATTGTCCTGACATTCTTCAGCCGTCATTTCAAAAACCCGAAGAAGGTTTATCGCAGTGCAATGACTTTCACAGGAGTTTTCGCCTTGATGGATGGGCTGAATGCTTTCGGCTTACAATTAGGACCCGTGCAAACCTTGACTGATGTCCTTCCCCTTTCCGCTTACGGCATGGAGTGGGTCATCCCTGCTCTCATCGGTACAGCCCTTGGCATTCTGCTCAGTCAAATCGGACAAACAGCTCCAGCTGAGGAGTTGGAAATCAAAACATTATTATAATGAGGGAAGCAGATGATTTTACAGATCATCTGCTTATTTTTTGGACGGCCTGCATTGCTTTATTTTGGAAAACACCATCCACTTTTTGTTATGATGGGGTTAAAGGAGATGATAAGTAATATGTCGAAACAAACCCGTATTGGTAAAACAGATTTGTATGTAAATCCGATTGGCCTTGGAACGAATGCCATTGGCGGACATAACCTATTCCCTAATCTAAGCGAGGATACAGGAAGGAACGTCTTGAGAACGGCACTTGATGAAGGAATTAACTTTTGGGATACAGCTTACATTTACGGTCCGGAGCGCTCAGAAGAACTTATCGGTGAAATCCTTAAAGAGAGTCGCAAACGCGACGATATCGTACTTGCCACTAAAGGGGCACATAAATTTTCCGATGGCAATATCGTCTTTGATAACTCTCCGGCTTTTCTGAAAAATGCCGTGGATTCGAGTCTAAAAAGGCTCCAAACAGACTACATCGACTTATTCTATATCCATTTCCCTGATGAGGGTACTCCTAAAGATGAAGCAGTAGGTGCCTTAAAGGAATTGAAGGATGCAGGCAAAATCAAGTCAATCGGAGTCTCGAACTTTTCGTTCGAACAATTGAAGGAAGCGAATAAAGACGGCTATGTCGATGTCCTGCAATCCGAGTACAATCTATTCAAACGGGAGGCAGAACAAGACCTACTGCCATATACAGCCGAAAATAATATCTCCTTCATTCCTTATTTCCCCCTTGCTTCCGGTCTTCTCGGCGGCAAATATAATCAAGAATCAACATTCGAGGACGGCCGGGCAAAAAGTCCGCTTTTCCAAGGACAAGCCTTTGTAAGCAACCTGCAAAAAGTGGAAGAGGTACGGGCGATCGCCAACAGGAAGCATGCCGATGTTGCCGATGTGGTACTAGCTTGGTATTTAACTCGGCACTCGGTAGATGTCCTGATTCCCGGAGCGAAAAAGCCAGAACAGGTCATACGCAACTTAAAAGCATTAGATGTCAATCTAACCATGGATGAAATCGCCGAAATCAGTGCCATTTTCGCTTAGTATATAGAAGGAAAGGCTGTTCAGCACTGTTGAGCAGCCCTTTCTTGATTTATCCCATCTTCATTCCTAACCTGTGGTTCCAAGCTCCCTATTAATTGAACGTCTTACATTACTAGATGATTAGGATCTTCTATTTCGCTATATTTAGTGAATATTCCACCAATTAAAGAAGAGGCAGCCTGATGAAAAAATCTATTGTTATTTTATTTTTTCTCATCTTGGCCAATCTGTTCTGGGCCGGTAATTACATTTTCGACAAATACGTTGTGACCGAACTTTCCTCCATCCAACTAACATTTACGCGATGGCTGATTGCGGTATTTTTATTATTTCCTCTAGCCCAATGGATTGAAAAGCCATATTGGAGGAGTGTATGGAAAGAATGGAGATTGCTGTTAAAGGAGAAAATTTCAGCCCTCCATGCACTCGGACTTATCATATCTTTATTGACACCTTCTGGATATTTTCCAGCTCACCTCAGCCACAGCCGTTTCCATATTTCTCGGATTGATTCTCGTCGCTCCATTTGCCATTGACTCGGGATTGAATCTTGATTTAAGCAGTAAAACAAGCAGAGGACTCATATACATTTGAATCTTCCCGTCTGTTGGCCCCTTTATTTTCTGGAATATTTCCCTTCGTCATATCAATGCAAGCCAGGCTGGAATTTATCTAAATCTGATTGCTGTTTTTACCGCCATTCTTAACCTACTTTTAGGTCAACCGATTACTTTGGTCCAACTCCTGGACGGTCTCCTTGCCTTCATTGGTGTCTATCTGACAAGTAAAAAGAAAAAAGAATACCCGGCTGCCGTCATGAAGAACTTGTAAAAAATGTACAGAATTTCAAACCTCCTAACGCTTTCTTGTCTTTTCCCCTTGTCTACCCAGCATGATTTACGTTATCCTTTAAAGAAGAAAATCTGAATGCAAAGGTGTGCTTTAGTTGAGGATCAATAAATATATCAGTGAATCCGGAATTACCTCGAGACGAGGCGCAGATAAATGGATAGCCGATGGCCGTGTGACGATTAATGGCACAGTTGCTGAGCTTGGCAGTCAAGCTGAACCCGGGGATGATGTTCGTGTAGATGGCAAGCCAATAAAAGTGGAACAGCAAAATGTCTATATTGCACTGAATAAACCGATAGGGATTACAAGTACGACGGAAAAACACATTAAAGGAAATATTGTTGATTTTGTAAATCATCCGCTTCGCATTTTTCATATCGGACGGCTGGACAAAGACTCTAGTGGACTGATCCTGCTTACGAATGATGGAGACATCGTAAATGAAATCCTTCGTGCAGAAAACAAACATGAAAAGGAATATATCGTAACCGTGGATAAGCCACTTACCGCTTCCTTCATTCAAGATATGTCATCCGGCGTGGAGATTTTGGATACGAAAACACTTCCATGTAAGGTTAAGCAATTGACCAAATATACATTCAACATCACCTTGATGCAAGGATTGAACAGACAAATCCGCCGTATGTGCTCAGCACTCGGTTATGAGGTCCGTGATTTACATCGAATCCGAATCATGAATATCCATTTGGACGGACTGGCGCTCGGACAATGGCGCGACCTGACCAAAGATGAATTATCGGAACTATTCAAGGAGTTGGATTATACCCCTAGGCAGAGATAACTATTGAGATGCTCCCAGAATTCAGGGGGCATCGTTTTTTTATTTCAGAAGATTTTTCAGCAATAAAATTGCTATTTTGTTCTTTTTGGGTACTTTTACTCGTGAGTTTCGCACTTTTACTCGTGAATTCCGCTCTTTTACTCGTGAGTTTCGCACTTTTACTCGTGAATTCCGCTCATTTACTCGTGAATTCCGCTTTACTCGTGAATTTCGCACTTTTACTCGTGAATTCCGTACTTTTACTCGTGAGTTTCGTACTTTTACTCGTGAGTTTCGCACTTTTACTCGTGAATTCCACTTTACTCGTGAATTTCGCACTTTTACTCGCGAATTTCGCACTTTTACTCGTGAATTCCACTTTACTCGTGAATTCCGTTTTTAATGGCCAAAATAAAAAGCAACCTCTAATAGGCTGCTCGTAATCGGCTATAAAATTATACCCACCATAAATCAGTTGGACTTTCGTTGATGAGGACAGTTTTTAAATTGGTTACCGCCCGTTGAAATCCTTCTTCGACTGACATCAGCGGATCTTCGTGTTCGATGCTGACGACGTAATCGTAACCGTATGTGCGAAGGGCGCTCATGATGTCGGACCAATCTTGCAGGCTGTGTCCGCATCCTACTGAGCGAAAGTTCCAGGCGCGGCTTTGGACATTTCCATATGGCTGCATGTCGGTTAATCCATACATATTGATATTATCCTGATCCAAGTATGTGTCTTTTGCGTGGAAGTGGTAGATTGCCCCCGCTTTCCCTAGAATTTTGATGGCTCCGACTGGCTCGATGCCCTGCCACCAAAGATGGCTTGGATCAAGGTTGGCTCCTATTGCATCCGATGTAGCTTCCCGCAGTTTTAACAAGGTGTAGGGTGTGTGAACGAGAAAACCACCGTGCAGTTCAAGTCCAATTTTTATATTGTGTTCATCGGCAATGGCGGCTACTTTTTTCCAATAGGGGATCAATTTTTCTTCCCATTGCCATTTCAGCACATCTGTATACTCATTGGGCCATGGGGCGACAGGCCAGTTTGGATATTTAGCTCCTTCGTGATCACCAGCTGTACCAGAAAAGGTATTGACGACCGGGACATTTAGTAAGGATGCAAGCTTGATTGTTTTAATCAGTGTTTCATCACTTTCTTTGGCGAACGCTTTATCTGGAGAGATCGGATTGCCGTGGCAGCTGAATGCACTGATCGTTAATCCTCTTGTTTGAACGGATTCCAGGTATTTTTGGCGCTTTTCTTCACTATCCAGCAGTTCATCGAGTGGACAATGGATATTGCCTGGATACCCGCCTGTACCGATTTCAACTGTTTTTAATCCGGAATCCGCAACATAATCAAGCATATCCTCGAATGATTTTTGAGCAAATAGCACGGTAAAAACCCCTAATTTCACAAGCCCCACCTCACCTTTTCTTTAGTTTATGCTCATGACCTTCCCACTTGCCGAGCTTTGATAAATGGCTTCGATTATTTTTGAAACTTTCATGGCTTCCGATGGTTTTACCAATGGTTCCACCAATCCTAGGCAGCTGTCAATAAAGTTCTCTGCCTGCTGCAGGTCTGGTGTATCCTCCCCTGGCATCCATACTGCCTCACTATTTAATAGCATGCCGTGCTTAGCCTGATTCAAGACTAATGGGAACACATCAAGTCCGCCCTGTGTTCCGGATAAACTCAAAACAGTTGCTTCTTCACGGATATTCGCGGCCCAAGAAGTTTCGAATAATAGAGATGCTCCGTTGGCAAATTTGATATAAGCCGTGGCATGGTCATCCACTTCAAATACCGATGCATCGAAATTCCCCCATAGATTGACCTGATCGACACCCTTACTGACATAATTATATGTCGAACCTACGATTTCAATCGGTTCTGGGTCATCCATCAGCCATAAAGCCAAATCAAGCAAATGGCAGCCGTAGTCGATTACGCTTCCCCCGCCTTGCAATTCTTTGCTTGTAAATACTCCCCAGCCAGGGACTTTTCGGCGTCTGATTGCCTGTACACGCGCTACATATGGCTCACCGATTTCACCGGCCTGAATCATTTTCTTTGCAGCCTGGGCTTCCTTCATGAAGCGGTAATGATAAGCAGTCGATAACACTTTACCCGATATGTTTGCAGCCTCGGTTATTGCCTTACATTCCTCAGTTGTAATGGCCATCGGCTTTTCGCATAACACATGTACACCCGCTTGCAGGGCAGCAATTGAAATCTCCGCATGGAACTTATTTGGCGTTGCAATCGTAACAGCATCCACTTCAGCAAACATTTCTTCATAATTGGTGAAAACCTTCTCAATATGAAATTCACGTGCCACTTCTCGCGCCTTCATTTCATCTATATCCTGAATGGCGTATAAAACTACCTTATCTTGAAATTTTTGAAAAGCTGGGATATGCCTTTTTTGGGCAATTCCGCCAGCACCGATAATACCCATTTTTAATTTGTACATGATGACTATAAACCCCTTTATAAGCGGATGATTTTTCGGGATGCATTTGATTCCATCGCGCCAAGAATGACTTTTAATGATTTTAACCCTTCAACTCCGGAGACAAGAGGCTCCTCATTGTTCACCACACATTTTACAAAGTGGCTGATCACTTCGGAATCATGCTGTCCATCAGAATCATTTGTCTGGATGCTTCCTAATTGGATGGTTTCTGTCTTTCCACCATCATGATGGATGATCAGTGAGTATTTCGGATCGTCTTCAAGGCGCAATACCGCTTTTTCCGTATAAATGACCGTCGCATTGTCTTCTTTTGCATAAGACCAGCTGGCGGTAAGAGTACCGATGATACCGCTCTCCGTCCGGAGAATACAGGCCGCACTGTCATCAACGTCTGTGTTCTTCTTGGCAGTCGTTTCCACAAAGGCTCCCACTTCAACAAATTCCTCTCCAAGGAGATACCTTAATAAATCAGCTTTATGGACGCCTAAGTCGCCCATTGCACCAATGACTGCCTGATCCTTTTTAAAAAACCAGCTTTCCCGTCCGTCCACGCTCCAGGTTTCTGGCCCGGAATGTCCAAAGGCCGTCCGGAAGCTATAGACTTTTCCTAGCTTCCCACTCTCAATAAGCTGTTTCGCTTTTTGATGCGAAGGAACAAAACGCTGATTATGACCAATCATTAGTATTTTTCCGCTTTTCGCTGATGCTTCATTCATTTTTTCAGCTTCATCTAAAGAAGTGGCCATTGGTTTTTCACAAAGGACATGCTTACCTGCTTCCAAGGCCGCAACTGTGATGCCTGCATGCAGGTAATTCGGTGTACACACACTGATCGCTTCAATCTCCTCATTTTTCAAAAGTTCTATATAATCAGTATATGCTTGGGCGCCATACCTTTGTGCTGCTGCATTCGCCCGGTCTGGCACAATATCACAAACGGCAATGATTTCAGTTTCCTTATGTGCATCATACTCCGGAAAATGCCTATTTTTTGCGATACTCCCGCATCCAATGACTCCTACCTTCACTTTGCCCATTCTGTTCTCTCCTTCACTTCAGCTCTTTGTTGATATGGATTCCAACGGTTCGGCTTTCCCATAGTTCGTTACCATTCCAAATTCTGGCTTGACCCAATCAACGGCATTCTTAATTACCCGTTGAATCTCTGGATTATGGTAAGTCGGATATGTTTCATGACCTGGACGGAAATAGAAAATTCTCCCTTTTCCCCGCTGATACGTGCAACCGCTTCTGAAGATCTCCCCGCCTTCAAACCAACTGACGAATATTAATTGATCTGGTGCAGGAATATCAAAATGTTCCCCATACATCTCTTCCTTCTCAAGCTCTATATATTCTCCGATTCCATCAACGATCGGATGACTGGGATCGACAACCCAGAGCCTTTCCCTCTCATCCGCCACCCGCCATTTCAAATCGCAAGTCGTGCCCATTAACTGTTTGAAGATTTTAGAGAAATGACCAGAATGAAGGACGATGAGACCCATTCCCTCGAGAACTCGCTTCTGAACCCTCGTAACGATTTCATCCTGAACTTCATCATGTGCTACATGTCCCCACCATAGAAGTACATCCGTTCGTTTCAGTGCTTCTTCGGTTAATCCATGCTCTTCTTCATCGAGAGTGGCCGTCCTCACTTCGACCTGCTCACTTTGTAAAAAGCCGGAAATTGCCCCATGGATTCCATCTGGATATACTTCGGCTACTTCAGGCTTTGTTTTCTCGTGGCGAAACTCATTCCATACTAGGACTCTCATGAACAATCTCCTCCATATCAATTTGTCGGCATCTTGCTCCTGCTCGTATGTTAACTATTACCTCTTTATTCGTAACGCAAACGTTTGCGTTAAACGTGATCAAACCTTAGTCGATTATCAGATCATACTTATTGGCTTATAGAAAGTTGAATTTTCAAAAATAATAGTGATAATCTATATTGTAAATTTATGTTAGCAAAAATCAAGCTTTAATTAGTAAAACATTTCTACATTTTTCATTTAAAATCCTTTTCGGCAACAAAATGCGACTCCCGCTTTATGATTTTGGTAGGGATACTTATACTTTTTTCCATCATTTCAGGATTTGCAATGAGATCGAACACGCATTTTGCCGCCTCATACCCTAACTGATACGTATGGATATCAACCGTTGTAAGCGGCGTACTTAAAAATTCTATGAATTCTGAGTGATTAAAACAGACGACACTAATTTGCTCCGGCACTTTCAAGTTCTTTTCAGCTAAAACTCCAAGCAAAAGAACTCCCAATAAAAGATCCATAACCAAAAAAGCGGTTGGAGCCTTACTTAATTCCAGCAATTCATCAATCGCCTTTATTCCATCCGTTCGATTTAAAGGGATCAATTTGATATATTCCTGTGGCACATCTAATCCAGCCTGCTCCATCGCTTGTTGAAACCCTGTCAAGCGGGCTTGAATCACTTCAAACTCTGGACTTCCTCCTAAAAAGGCGATTCGCTCATGTCCAAGGCTGATTACAAACTCAGATACTTCCCTGGCCGCTTGAACATTATCGTTATCAATGAATGTGATGCCGCTCACGTTCGTACTTGGCTTCCCTATCAAAACAAACGGAAAGCCTTGCTTTATTAAATACGGCACTACTTTATCGTCCTTTTTAGAGTATAAAACAATCATGCCATCCACTCTTCTGCCCTGAACCATTTTCACGACATCCTCAAAGATGGCATCTTCCGTCTCGCCGGTTGTCAAAGAAAGGCTGTACCCCTCTTTATTGCAGAAATCCCCGATGCCTCGGATCACTTCTGGAAAAAAGGGATTATAAAGTGATTCCCTTGCGGAACTTTTCATGACGATTCCAATGGCTTTTGTGGACTTCGTGACTAAGTTGCGGGCATTTTCATTCATATGATAGCCCATTTCTTTTAATACCTTGCGTACCTTACGCTTTGTCTTTTCACTTATTGTCGGGCTGTTATGAATTACACGCGATACCGTTGATGGAGCGACATTCGCTTTTTTGGCAACGTCCTTTATTGTAACAGACATATTCATCACCACTCCCCGTTCACCGCATATGGTTTAATATTCCCTATATTTAAATAGTTATTTAACGGCTCCATCTGCAATTCCTTTGATAATTTGCCTTTGAGCAAAAAAATACGCAATGATGACTGGAATGATGGATAAAGTAAGTCCAGCCAAGGCAAGATGCCATTGTTTCGTATATTGCCCGAAAAAGAAGAACAATTTAAGCGGAATGGTCTCCGATCCCTCGCCACCAATAACAAGGGATGGCAACAAATAGTCATTCCATATCCAAATGACATTTAAGATCCCAACTGTAATGGACATCGGTTTTAATAATGGAAAGATGATATGCCAAAATACTTGAAACCGGTTAGCACCATCAATTTTAGCTGCTTCATCAAGAGAGATGGGAATCCCTTTTAATGTACCATGGTATAGGAATATGGAAAGACTGCAGCCAAAACCTAAATACATGAAAATCAGTCCGGCCTTGTTCAGCATCCCCAGCTGACCAAATTGGGCAACAAGCGGTATCATCACAGACTGAAACGGAATCAACATGGCTGCTACAAACACAAAGAAAAGCAAGGAACTTATTTTACTTTTGTTTCGGGAAAGTGCATATGCGGCCATCGCAGAAAAGATGATAATAATGACTACACTGACGCCCGATATCAATAAAGAATTGAATAAAGTCCGGAGGAAATCCAATTGCTCGAAAGCTTGAATGAAGTTTTCGAATGTCCAGGTTTCAGGCAGTCCCAGTGTATCGGCAAATATATCCCGCTTCATTTTAAAAGCATTGACAATCATTAAATAAAACGGAGTGAGCCATATTACGGCTAAAATGAAACCGATGAATCCAACCAGCCATAGCTTCCATTTTTTTCTCATTACAGCTCAACCTCCCTTTTCTTATTGATATACACTTGTGTTAAAGAAACTGCTGCCACAATTACGAAAAAGATTACGGCTTTTGCCTGTGCATATGCCATATCATTTTCGGTGAAAGCGGATTTTACAATGTTCATCGCGACCATTTCGGTTGAATTATAGGGAGCTCCGTTTGTCAAAGAAAGATTTTGATCATAAATCTTGAACGAGTGGGACAGCGTCAAAAACAAACTGACGGTAAAAGCAGGTGCCACAAGCGGGAAGGTGATATGGCGAAAGCGCTGGAAGCTGTTAGCCCCATCAATTTTTGCCGCTTCGATCAAGTCTTCAGGAACAGCCTGCAGATATGCAATATAAATGATCATGATATACCCGGCCATTTGCCAAGACGTTAATATGATCAATCCCCAAAAACCTGTTTCTGTCGTTGATAACCATCCATTAAATGCCTCGATCCCAGTCAAGTCACCAATCGCACCAAAGACCTTAATGAAAATGAACTGCCAAATAAAACCTAGGATCAGGCCGCCAATTAAATTGGGCATAAAGAAAACTGTCCGCAGTATGTTGCTTGATTTGATTTTCGATGTCACGATAAGAGCCAAACTTAAACCGATGACATTGATTACAACAATTGCCGCTACGGAAAATTTAATGGTGAACCAAAATGTATCCAGAAACCCTCTATCCGTAAACAAATCCATATAATTCTTAAGACCGATGAAAGCTGGCGTCCCTAGACCGTTCCAATTCGTAAAGGAATAATAAAATCCGTAGATGAGTGGCACGATCACCACCAAAATGAGTGCAGCAAGAACAGGTGTCAAAAACAGCCAATATGCGGCATCCCGATTCCTCAACGAAACCGACCTCCTTGAAATGATTTAATAGATAACGGATTTCAAAAAATATTAAAAATCATCGATCATGACTAGTTAGTAAATGATGTATACCTTATTTACGCAATTTCCCTTAGCTACTTTCTTGTAACAAGGAACAACCAATCGACACCCTTTTCATGCCGATTGGTCATTTGCCATTCCGAACACTTACTTGCTATGAATCTTCTCCCAATTTTCAATGTTCTGTTGGACAAGTTCATCCCACGTCAATTTACCAGTTACGTACTTTTGGACACTTGCACCAAGGTCATCATTCCAACCAACCGGATATCCATTAAACACCCACCCAATCGTGTTTCCATCTTGGGAGTATTTATAAATTTCTTTTGAAATTGGATCGGCTATTTTTTCTACATCATATCCTTCATAAGCAGGAATGAATTTAAAATCTTCCAAAACGGCTTTTTTCCCTTCTTCAGATGTATACATCCAGTCGAGGAACTTCTTCGCTTCTTCCTGTACCTTTTCATCCGATTTCTTGTTCACTGCCCAATAGTTCGGTACGCCGACCGGCATTCCTGCTTTGTCTCCATTAGGAATCGGAATGATACCAATGCCTTTTTCCGCTAATTCCGGGTCCATATCATATACTGTGTTATACACCCAGTTACCTTGCTGAATGATTGCAACCTTTTCAAGTGAGAACAACTCTTCCACTTGTTGGGAGTAATCAAGACTTGTTGTCGGCTGGACGGAATATTTATTTTGGATATCGACCATTTGTTTAAACTTGTCACCATCCGTGAATTTAACAGTTGGAGACTTGCTTGCTTTTAGCACATTCCCATCAAACTCCGGCGCTAAGAATACATTGGATAAATGGTTTCCTGTCACCCACTTCTCTTTAACCGGGTAAGCGAAAACTGCATCGATTTTCAATTTGTCTTTCTGTGAATCCATTTTCTTAACTGCCGCCTCTAGTGCTGCATAACTTGTAATTTCTTCAGGATTGATTCCGGCTTCCTTAAATATCCGTTTGTTATAAATCAAGCCGTATCCTTCCTGGTTAAATGGAAGTCCAAGAACTTGCCCGTCCTCTTCCACGCCATCCAAAGTGCCATCAAGTGCTGCTGCCGCTGCCTTCGTGTCCTTTAAATCTAATAATCTATCTTTATATTGTTTGACATCTACCGGTCCGCCAATGTTAAAAACCGCTGGCTCCTCACCTGAAGCGAACTTTGCCGTAATGGCTGATTTATAATCATTTCCACCGCCAACTGTCGATATCTTGATCTTCACATCTGGATTTTCTTTTTCATATTGTTTCACCAATGCCTCGAATTGCGACTTGAATTCTACCTTGAATTGAAAAATATCCAGAGTCACTTTATCCTTAGAGTCGCTGTTTCCACCAGTAGAAGAAGAGCATCCAGCCAAAATCACACTAAAAATTAATAAAACAGAAAAGATTCCCCCGTACCATTTTTTACGATTCATGCCTACCGACTCTCCCTTTTTTCATAATATTCATGCAATTTTAAGAAAACGTTTGCATAAAATAGTAAAATAAAAACCTTTCGTTCTACGATATGAATAGTCTATCGTACTTCTTTTACATCACCTCCTCACAAACTCTTTTGCAAACGTTTACATTTATGCGCTTTATATTACCACCAAATTCCATACTTTACAATTAAATTGTAGTATATTGTAAAAAAAGGATGTTTAAAACCTTCTCAATCTAATTATATGATTCAGAAACCATTGATTATTCCTTTAAACGATTATAAAAACTATTTTTTTGTACGGGCCATTTTCACCTCTGACATTAGTACCCAAAAAGGGAAACCCAACGGTCCCCCCTTTTCACTTCAATACCATCTGTACATTGGATGAACCATATTCATCTTTCAGTTCATAATATTTATCGCTTGCCTGTCCAAATTCTTTAAACACACCACTAATGATCAATTCATTCGTTTCCTTATCAACTACACTGTACTTGATATTGCTTTTCCCAAACTTTCTGTCATCCACTTTTAAAAGGATCATCTTAGACACCTCCATATTTAATGGCTGCATTCCTCAGGGTGTGTGGTTTCTTACTTACATAATATAACAAATTATTCGGAATTTACAGATTTTTTTACATTGCAAAATAAAAAAGCCTATTAGGCCTTTTCATTTCGAACTAACCAATCGCTTCAGGACTTCGAGATATCCAGGAATCCTTCACCAAATACATCCCGAACGTCATGTATGGCTATGAAAGCATTGCTATCCGTTGACTGCACAATTCTCTTTAACTTGAGCACCTCTTGCTTACTTATAACGATATATAAAATATCCTTGGATGCTTTTGTATAGTATCCATGACCGCTAAAAACGGTTACCCCTCGGTCCATCAATACCGTCACTTGTTTTGCAATCTGGTCCGCTTCATTTGATATGATGGTAATCGCTTTTTTCGGGTTCAATCCCTCAATGATGAATTCCATCGTTTTTGTTCCAATATAAAGCATTAGGATAGTAAGCATCAGACCTTCTGCGCCAATGATGAAATAAGATGAGAACGCAACGATTAAATCGAAAAACAGAAGTCCATAACTTAAGCTCCATCCCAAATATTTATTCGTAATTCGGGCTAAGATCGTTGTACCGGCAGTCGTACCTCCAACTCGAATGATTATTCCAATCCCTGCTCCGGCAAAAACCCCGCCAAATATCGCATTGATGACAATTTCATCGGAAGATATATTCCAACTTTCGGTTAAATGAAGGAAAAGCGAGTTGAATGCAACGGCGATGATGGTATAAATCGTTGTCATTTTCGACAGATATTTATAACCGACAATGAGCAGGAAAGCATTAATGATCAAACTTAACAGCCCTGGTGACCACTCAAAAAGATAAAATAAAATGATGGTTATCCCCGTGACTCCTCCCTCACCAAGTTCATTGGGAATAACGAAAAGATTTATTGCCAAAGCGAAAATAAAAGCTCCTATTAATATAAATAAAACATCTAAAGAAATCTTTTTCATATTTAATTACCTTCCTTTATGTAATTGTTAATGTGAAAAGAAATAGGTTAATTTCACTGCTCTATAGTAACATGGAATTCCATTTAATCCTTCAAAGATTTGAAGGTTTAACAAAAAGACTACCTTGGTAGTTAGATTATCTTCAATGAATAAGCTTAATACGTATAAGGGCACTAATTTTTTCTAAGCTCTTTTAGACAATAGCTTAACAAAGCTGCTGCCCATGGAAAACAGCAGCCATCATAATCCCCCTTTCAACTTATTGTTATGGTCAAACTCTACTGCTCCACTACATGGTTCAAAGGACAAATTCTAATCAGAATGCTGATAATAGTTCTCCTCTTTCGCCCCTCGTTATCTCCCTGATTTATGGATAATTATTTTATAATCGGGTTCCTTTTCAAAGCTTGACAGTTTTATAGAGTCATGATTAGAATGTTTTATATGTTAACTAAAATAGATTTAAGTTAACATATAACAAAAGGAGAATGTTCATGCACAGTGAAAAACAATTACCTTGGGAAGATAAAATAAAGAAAGAACTGGCTTATTTAGAAGAGATATCGCAAAAACGTGAACTCGTCACAACTGTATTTGCCGAGAAGCCATGGCTTTTGATTAACGGCCATAGGATGCTAAACCTTGCTTCCAATAACTATTTAGGATATGCAGGAGATGAACGGTTGAAAAAGGCTATGGTTGATGCAGTACATACATATGGTGCAGGAGCAACGGCTTCACGTTTAATCATTGGCAATCATCCTCTTTACGATCAAGCAGAACAAGCTCTTGTCAATTGGAAGAAAGCAGAAGCAGGTCTCATTATCAACAGTGGATATAACGCAAACCTAGGAATTATCTCCACCCTGCTGTCTCGTAACGATTTTATTTATAGTGATAAATTGAATCATGCAAGCATTGTCGACGGAGCTCTTTTGAGCCGTGCGAAGCATATGCGATATCGGCATAATGATTTAGATCATTTAGAAGCATTATTGAAGAAATCATCAATTGAAGCACGTAAATTAATCGTGACGGATACGGTCTTCAGCATGGACGGTGACTTTGCTTATCTTGAAGGCCTTGTTCGATTAAAAGAACGTTATAACGCAATTTTAATGACAGATGAAGCACACGGAAGCGGCATCTACGGTAAAAACGGTGAAGGTTATGCCTGTCATCTCCATCTTCAAAATAAAATTGATATCCAAATGGGAACATTCAGTAAAGCGCTTGGTTCATTCGGAGCCTATGTTGTCGGAAAAAAATGGCTTATTGACTATTTAAAAAATCGCATGCGCGGATTCATTTATTCAACTGCACTTCCCCCTGCCATACTCGGTGCTATAAAAACAGCGATTGACCTTGTGCAAGAAGAACCAGAGCGCCGTGCACTGCTCCAAACACATTCGGAATACTTTAGAAAAGAACTCACATATTACGGGTTTAATATTTGTGGGAGTCAATCACAGATTGTTCCTATTGTCATCGGAGAAAACGAAAAAACGATGAAATTTGCCAAACGTTTGCAGAAAGAAGGAATTGCAGCCATTGCTGTCAGACCGCCGACCGTTCCTGAAAATGAGGCGAGAATCCGGTTTACCGTGACAGCTCTCCACAATAAAGAAGATCTTGATTGGGCAGTTAAAAAGGTTTCTATTATTGGAAAAGAAATGGGTGTTATTGAATGAAAAAGCCGAATTTAATCATGCTTCCTGGCTGGGGAATGGAAGAAGGAGCATTTAAACCGTTAATCAAACCGCTGTCTGAAGCATTTAACCTATCATTTATAGAATGGAGAGATACGAAAACACTAAATGACTTTGAAGAACGAGTCATCGACACAATCGCTTCCATCGATGGTCCTATTTTTATACTTGGCTGGTCATTAGGGGCACTCGTATCACTTGAACTTATAAGCTCATATCGAGAAAAAATAAAAGGTTTTATACTAATTGGTGCAACGAGTCGGTTTACCACGGATGAAAACTATTCATTTGGTTGGAATCCACTTATTGTCGAGCGCATGAAGAAACAACTACAGCGTAATAAAGAGAAGACTTTGATTTCATTTTATGAAGCAATGTTTTCCGAAGCAGAAAAAAAAGAAGGTTTTTATCATCAATTCAATGCGACAATTCAACGCGAGTTTCAAGGAGATGATGTGTTTTCACTTCTTATAGGTTTGGATTATTTACTTCAGAAAGACGTAAGAGTAAAGCTCGCTCAGGTTAAAACCCCCTTTTTATTGATTCATGGAATGGAAGACAAAATTTGCCCACTCGAAGCCTCATCTTTCATTAAAGAAAATCTGGGTGGAGAAGCTGAATTCCACATTATGGAAGGTGCTGGTCATATTCCATTTTTCACAAAACCACAGGAATGTGTGCAGCTCATGAAAACATTCATTCAAAAAGGAGTACATTCATGATTGATAAACGATTGTTAAGTAAGCGGTTCAGTGAACATGCGAAAACATATGATGCGTATGCCAATGTTCAAAAAAATATGGCGAGACAATTGGTTGATCTACTTCCTCAAAAAAACCCCAGTCAAAGAATTAATATTCTTGAAATTGGCTGCGGCACTGGTTACTTGACCAGGTTACTCGTTAAAACATTTCCTAATGCCGTTATTACGGCTGTTGATTTAGCACCAGGAATGGTTGAAGTGGCGAAAGGACTGACAAAGGAAGACCGTGTTACTGTTTTATGTGCTGACATCGAAGAAATGGAACTTAATGAAAACTATGACTTAGTTATTTCCAATGCAACGTTTCAATGGCTGAATAACCTTCCTGTAACCCTTGAAAAATTGTCTTCGAGTTTAACGCCTGAAGGAAGCCTGATATTTTCAACGTTCGGAACTAAAACCTTTCAAGAGCTTCATATGTCATATGAACATGCGAAAGAAAAGCTTCAACTTACCATTGATAGTTCACCTGGCCAAATGTTTTATACTCTAGAAGAATTATCGCAAGTTTGTGAAGAAGCAATCCCTTTTTCATCAGCATTTCCAATAGAGATGACAAAAATGGAAACGCTTGAACCAGAGTACTTTCAGACAGTACGTGAATTTTTCACTTCAATCAAAAAGATTGGTGCAGCTAACAGCAACAAAGAAAACTACTGCCAACGCCCCGCTTTTTTTCGAGAGTTAATCAACATATACGACACAGAATACCGAGAAGAATCAGGTGTGAAAGCAACTTATCACTGTTTGTTCTTTAAAATTAAAAAACATAATTAATCCGAAGAGAACGGTCTGGGATACCAGTATAATATCCTTTTCTTATAGCCGTTTATAAAATATGCCTTTGCCTTTGCTTACATATTTGCAGCCCGTTCCTATAAAATTATTTATAACGGTTCCATCTAGTATTTCAGAGAATTCAGGCCGCCGCCTCTCCTAATTCCTTTGGAGAGGCGGCGGCCTAGTTACCCCTTGATTCAACTCAAGGGGGCGTGTGTTTTAAGTATAACTCATCCAAATACCTTGCCATCTGTAATATTGACCACTCGATCACATAAATCTAGCATTCTTTCATCGTGCGTTACCATGATGGCCGCTTTATTTCTTGACTTCACCTCATGTGCAAGCATTTCAACAACATCCCTGCCTCTTTTGGAATCAAGACTTGCCGTTGGTTCATCCGCTAAAATGATTTCAGGATCATTCATCAGCGAACGGGCGATGGCTACACGCTGCCGCTCTCCGCCCGATAGTGCTTCAGGCAGGTGATCTGCCCGATTTCCAAGTCCAAGATGGCTAAGCAATTCGTCCGCTTTTTTCACAGTTTTTTTATCCCGCTTGCCAATCAGTTCAGAAAGTAGCAGAAGCTGATCTCGTACAGTTAAATATGGAACAAGAATCGATGACTGGAATACAAACCCGATCTTTTCAAGGCGCACCCGAGTCAATTCCTTTGAGGATAGTGATGTAATATCCTCATCATTCAGCAGTAAGCGACCTTCGCTCGGAGATAGTAACGCACCCGCTATTGAAAGAAAAGTACTTTTTCCTGAGCCTTTTGATTCAATGAGATCGATTCTGAATTCACCATACGGTACCTTCGCAATAGCGCTTTTATCCGGAATAGAAGTTCCCGTGGCTCAAATGGCTTCACGAGGTAATCATCAGTACCCGCAAAATACCCCTTTTCCTTATCGATAAGTTGATCTTTAGCTGTCAATAAAATGACAGGCAGATCATATTGATCCCGGATTTCCTTACAAAGATCCAGTCCGTTTTTAAACGGCATCATAATATCAACAACCGCCAGATGGATCCGTTCCTTCTCCAGTATCAAGGAAGCCTCATTCCCGTCCTTCGCCTCCGATACCATGTACCCTTCCTTTTCCAAGTGAAATTTAAGCAACTCCCGAATATGCCGATCATCATCCGCAATTAATATATGTATCAAAGAAACAACATCTCCACTTCTTTTATGGCCCTAGCTAAACTTACAATAGCAATAATTTATCCTGTAAAACAACAAATACTCATTCCAACTCCAGTTCCTTATAAACTAGTTTGCCACTAATAGGAAAAAAAAGAAGATAAACAAAAAGGCGGCCAAGGTTTTCATGAACACTTTGGCCGCCTTTTTCCATCTGGTTACTTTTCATATTCACGGGGTTTTATAAATAGACTTAGATAGCAGATCAAAGCCCCGCATAAAGCAGGGCTTCAATTAACTAAGGTTTTAATTGATCACTAAGCCAGCCATCAATATGATCTAAATTAAAAATCAATAAATTATTTATGGGCCTTAGATGAGGTATCTTCTTATTTAATATTAGATCATCGATTTCCTTTTCGGTAATTGGATAATTTACCGATTCAAAGTAAATTATTAAACTTTTTATACCATAGGCTTTTCTCATTTAATCACCTCCCACCAAACTCTCCTTATTCAAAAGAATAAAGAAAACTTAGTGCTAGATATTAAATGAAAGACAGCTTAATACTTTTTACCCAATTCCGGAAAGAATAATCCTCTTTTACTTTATGTAAAGAACTTGGTGGATATTGAACCTGTTTGTATAATAGTGGGTATAAAAATAGGCCCTTAATCTTAAAAGCTTTTTAAATGAAAAAATTAATCCATTGAATAAGGCCTCCTCTCCTTGATAATTTCTATTTAACCCCATTCCGCATATTTGGAGACAGCAAGTTCAGTGTTGGTTGTATCCAACAATACTTTTCCTGTTATTTCTTCTGATACCGGAAACAACTCTCCCTTATATTCAGCATAGGGATTAATAGAAAATAATTCATAATTCATTAACTTCATTTACATAGGGAATCCATCCCATTTGGAACGATTATGAATTAGACTTCCCCCGTTTTTTCATTTTTTAACATAAAAAAAGAGTGCAGCTGCACCCTCTAAAATTCATACTTTTTTAATGCATTATCTGAATTCCTTTTCGTCAAATAAATGCGGAGCTTTCACCTTTTTCCCTTTTTTATGATTTGGATTTGGCTCTTTAGCTTCGATTTTAGCTTGGTCATAGACAGCGGTTCCGACAATTCCAGCAACATCTTGAAGCTTTTCTTTTGAGATTTTATCAATGGAATCATCAGGAGTATGATACCAAGGTTCTGATGGACTGTGGATGAATAAAGCAGCGGGAATCCCAGCCTCAGCGAAAGATACATGGTCACTGCGTCCGCCTTGTCCATATGGAGTAGGCTCGCCATTCAGCCTTGTACTTGATGCCTGAGCCAGCTCGGTCACAAGATTCAACTCTCCATCATTAGTCAAAATGACCAAATCTCCAGCGTCCTTGCTTCCCACCATATCCAGGTTGAAGTTTGCAATCGTCCGCTTGATCTCATCATCAGAGAGGTTCTCCACATAATTCTGTGAACCAAGCAATCCATTTTCCTCGGCCCCAAAGGTGACGAAGCGAAGTTCCGTATCTGTAGGAAGATTCTTCAGTGCACGTGCAAGTTCAAGTGTGACGGACGTGCCTGATGCATCATCATTCGCTCCAGGTGCCCCAGCGACGGAATCATGATGTCCAGTGATATAGATGATATCGCTCTTCTTAGCTTTAATGGTCTTTGTTGCTTTTTTTGTTGCCACCACGTTATAAGAGGTTTTCTCTCCGGTATAAGCTCCTTCAATCTTTAATGATGCTGCCAGTTTAACTCCAGCATTCAATTTTTCAAGCAGTGCTTCTCCATCCTTTTTCGTTATCGTGACAGATGGAATATACTGATCATTAGCTCCTCCAAGGGTCCCATTTAATTCCCCATCTGCATTATTGAATAGGATGATACCTGCTGCCCCTTTTTCTGCTGCATTCAATACTTTCTCTGCAAAAGTGAAGCTGCCTCTTTGAATAAGGGCGATCTTCCCTGTAACACCCGCTTTTTCAAGCTCTTCCTTCGTTCCTAAGCCGGCATAGACCATTTCACCGGATAGATCACCATTTACTGAATAAGTTAAATGGTTCGCTTGGATTTCCTCATCAAACCCGTCAACGGACAGCTCGACCAGATTTGGGTCTGTATAGGATAAAAAACTGAACTCGTCAATATCGGCTTTATAGCCATAAGATTCGAACTGCTTTTTGATGAATTGGACGGCCTTATACTCCGAATCAGTACCGGCAACTCGAGGTGTTTGTGAGAGGTATTCAATATTCTTGTAGATTTTGTCGACATCGATCCTTTTAACGATTTGCTTGTCTGTGGATGGCACATGATGTACTGGAGAAGAACTCGGTGTTGCTAAAGCGGTAGTAGTGGTCCCGGCTGCTCCGAATGTTAATGCCGCGACTAATGATACGGATAGAAATTGTTTTTTCATAGATTGCCTGCCTCCTAGTTCAATAGATTCCCTCCATTATTTTACAATATACAGAAAATTCTAACTAGGTAGGTTTATCCCTATTAATCCATGTCTAAAGTAACGAATTTACAAATAATAGAAATAGTTAGGCGATTTGACGCACAACAAAAGTCCTTAATCATTTGATACTTTGTCATATTATATAAAAATACCTGGTATCCAAACAGGATTTTCGTTCTTTTTCGGGAAAATAATACAATAGAAATTGAATTTTTATAGGGAGAAGGCGCAAAGATGTCGATAACTAAATTTGTGATGCCGGAAGTGATTTTTGGAAAAGGTTCGATAGAACAAGCTGGCGAGGCCTGCTTGCGGTTGGGTGCCAAAAAGGCGTTGATAGTCAGCGACTCCGGTGTTGCCAATGCTGGCTGGTTAGATAAAGTCATTGAATCCTGCCAAGATGTGGGTCTTGCCTTTGCTACCTTCATTGAAATGACGACCAACCCGAAAGACACGGAGATTGAAGCCGGCTGTTTGGCATTTAATGACCAAGAATGCGATGCCATCATTGGTTTGGGAGGAGGCAGTGCTTTGGATGTCGCCAAAGGGGTAGCCCTTTTAGCTACGAATGGTGGCATCATCAGTGATTATGAAGGTGTTGATAAAGTCCACTCTCCCCTCCCACCCATGGTGATGATTATGACTACGGCCGGATCAGGATCAGAGGTCTCTCAGTTTTCGGTGATCGTCGATTCATTCCGCGAGAAAAAAATGACGATCATTTCAAAATCACTCGTCCCCGATATTGCAATAATCGATCCTGGTACCTTAACCACCTTGGGACCGGATTTGACCGCGGCTACTGGAATGGATGTTTTAACCCACGCCATTGAATCCTACGTTTCTATCGCTGCGACACCGTTGACCGATGTACAAGCTAAAAACGCGTTGTCCATCGTTTCCCGTCACTTACGCCCCTCTGTAGCATCCAGGCATAATGAGGAAGCTAAAAACGCGATGGCGATGGCGAGCCTGCAAGCTGGACTAGCGTTTTCCAATGCCATTTTGGGAGCGGCCCATGCCATTTCACATGCAATTGGCGGAAAATACCTTCTTCCGCATGGTGAAATCAATGCGATACTGCTTCCCCATGTCATGGATTTCAATCGAATTGCCTCACCAAGGCGATTCAGCGAGATGGCAGACATCATGGGCATCGATACACGGGCATTGACCGAGCAGCAAGCTGGAATGGCAGCCGTTCACTTCGTAAGGGAATTATCCCAGGATATAGGAGCTCCCAAGAGTTTAAGTGATGTCGGCATTACGAAAGAAATGATAGAACCCATAGGGATGACCGCACTTGAGGATGCCTGCATGATCACAAATCCTCGTGATATGTCATTAGAACAGATTAATCAGCTGCTTCTTACAGCCCTTTAAGAGGTGAAAGGCATGAATAAACTTGAATTGATAGATTTAATGACAGGTGTGAAATCTTCAAAAAAAACGTATTACACGGAACTTAAGAAAACCGTGGATCAGTTGAAGAAGAAAAATATGCAGCTTGAAATTATGAATGACATCACTAAAAATATGAATATTGAAATCGACATCCAGGAAATTCTCCGAAATGTCATTGCGAAACTCAAGCAGCTCATTACATTCGATGACAGTCATTTTGTCATATTGTATGAGGAAGAACCTGCCCTGCTTCATATCTGCCCCAATGGTCACTGCGAACTTGAAATGGATTCCAATAACCTGTTACACCCTTTTCAGGATTTCTCGTCCGTCTTGAAAGACAAGCAGCCCATTCAGGTGGAAGTTACACGGTTACCGGACTTCCCAGAAAAAGAACGTCTAATATCCCTTGAAATTGAATCACTTCTATTGGTCCCTTTATACGGAAAAAGTAAAAAAATCGGAATCTGGACTTTCGGCAGGAAGAAAAAGAAAACATGGCATAAAGATGAACTGGATTTTCTTGAGCAACTATCCAATCAGCTTGCACTGACTTTGGAGAATGCCCAGCTTTATAAGGAAGTTCTTCATTCCAAACAGGAGTGGGAGGATACGTTCAAGGCAGTTGAAGATATGATCATCGTCTTTGATCACAAAGGATCTGTCTATCAATCCAATGATTCTGCCCGGGACTTTTCCGACTTGGTTCCTTTAATTGAAGCATCCCAATCTCTTATTCAAGATACCTTTTCATTTAATATGCCAGGATTTCAGGAAATTCTCCTTCAGCATGATACCATCTTGGAAATGCATGCCTACCCGATTCAGAATAAGGAGCATCAAGTATATGGGGTCATTGCTTATTATAAAAATGTCACTGAAAGAAGACAAATGGAAGTCCAGCTATTACATGCCGGTAAACTTGGGGCGATTGGTGAAATGGCAGCAGGGATTGCCCATGAATTGAATAGCCCATTAACGGCCATTCTTGGTAACTCGCAGATTTTATTACGGAAAACCCCACAGGACAATCTGGACTATATGCTATTGAACGATATTAAGATTTGCGGTGACCGATGCAGGCAAATAGTGAAAAGCCTGCTTACCTTTTCAAGGCAGGATGAATATAGATTCCACTATTACTCTGTTAACGAAGCAATTCACCAGGTTCTGAACCTTTTGAAGTTTCAACTTGGGAAGAAACAAATTTCCCTCCATCTTTCCCTTCAGGAAGACCTTCCGTTCATAAAGGGCAGCCAGCCGCAGATAGAACAGATCATCATCAACTTGCTATTGAATGCAAAGGACGCATTGGATGAGTCCGCTCTATCTGAAAAATCGATTGCGATCACTACCTATTCAGAAGACGAGTTCATGGTGATTCAGGTGACTGATAACGGAACAGGGATTGAAAAAGACCGCCTGCCCTTCATATTCCATCCCTTTCATACGACTAAAGATCGGGAAAAAGGTACAGGTTTGGGGCTGTCTGTAAGCCTTGGCATCGCCAAAGACCATGGAGGCAAGATCGACGTTTCGAGCATGCCAGGAAAAGGAAGCACTTTTTTCCTGAGGCTTCCCTTACAAGCAGAAGAGGAAAGGGGATGATAAGGTGATTCAGTTACTTGTGGTAGACGATGAGAAAGAAGTTGGGACTTTTCTTTCCCGCCTTTTTACGATGAAAGGTTACCTCGTACAAGTTGTGAACAGCGGGAAGGATTTTCATGAAATCGATTGGAATCAGCAGCGTTTTGATGTCGCAATGATAGACCTGAAGCTTCCGGATTGTGATGGCCTTTCCCTCCTGCAGCATTTAAAACAACAACAGCCGCGTTGCAAGGTACTGATCATGACCGGATACAGCACCGTAAAGACCGCTGTTGATGCAATGAAACTTGGCGCGAGTGATTTTATGGAAAAACCCTTTGCGGATATTGAAGTATTGGAAAGGCAGATTGACAACCTATTGAATGAAAATGAAGATTTGAATCAACATTTCATCCATAAGCTAGCCGAGGAATCAGGACTAATTGTCGGTGAAAGTACTTTAATGAAGAGTTTGATTGAAACGGCTTTCAAGGTTGCCCAAAAATCAGTCAATGTATTAATCGAAGGAGAAACCGGAAGCGGCAAAGAAGTGCTTTCACGCTTCATCCACTTAGCCAGCCCCCGTAACCATGGTCCTTTTATCGGCATCAATTGTGGAGCGATCTCTGAATCCCTGCTTGAAAGCGAATTATTCGGTCATGAAAAGGGGGCTTTCACCGGAGCGACCCAACTGAGAAAGGGTTTTTTCGAAATTGCAGGGAACGGGACGCTTTTCCTTGATGAAATTGCTGATGCAAGTCCGGCCATTCAAGTCAAATTACTTCGAGTTTTGGAAACGCGGGAATTCATGCGGGTTGGTAGTAGCGGGACATTACGGACGAACGCCCGTTTAGTGGCGGCCTCCAATGAAAACCTGCAGCAGGCAGTTGACAAAAAAAAATTCCGGGAAGATCTATTTTATCGACTGAACGTTGTGACTCTAGAAATCCCGCCTTTAAGGAAACGTAAAGAGGATATTCCCCTGCTTGTCCGGCATTTGATTGAGAGAAATGGTCAGGGAGATATCTCTTTTTCCAATGTAGCCATTGAAAAGTTACAGCAACACAACTGGCCAGGCAACATACGCGAACTATCTAATGTGGTCATGCGGACGCTGACTCTCGCAGACCATAAGTCAGAAATAACCGCCAATGATATCTCACTAACTAACAGCCAGATTACTCCGAACAAGAAAGAGCCTCCGAATGAGACTGAGGCAACTGAAAACCTGCTTGAAGAGTGGCGAAAAAAGCTGGTGGCTGACTTTAATGAGAAAGATGAACTGATGCTTGAAGAAATCCTTACAGAAATCAAACAGCTTCAATCCACAATTGGAAAGGAACTCGTCTTGCAGGCGCTGCAAAAAACATACGGCAACCGGAATGAAGCTGCCAAACGCTTGCAGATATCAATAAGGAAACTGCGCTATATATTAAATGAAAAGAACCAGACATAAGACAAAAATACAAAAAAGGAGGATGCCCTTTTCTATGGCCTCCTCCTTTTGTTCTTATTCTAAAGTCAATACGATGCGCCCGTTGATTTCTCCTTTTTCCATCATCGAAAACACGTCGTTGATTTCATCAAGTGTTCTTGTTTCAATATTTGTTCTTACTTTTCCCTCTGCCGCAAATTGAACAGCTTCCTGTAAGTCTTTTCTCGTGCCTACGATTGACCCTTTTACAGTTATCCCATTTAGTACTGTATCAAAAATCGGGATTGGAAGTTCATCATTCGGCAGTCCAACTACGACCAGTGTCCCGCCCCTCTTGACTGAACTGTATGCCTGTTCGAATGCCTTTTTCGTAACCGCTACAGAAATGGCTGCCTGCACACCACCAACTTTATCCTTTATGGCTTGTACAGGATCAGTCTTAAGCCCATTAACAGTGAAATCCGCCCCCAGCTCCGTTGCCAGATCAAGCTTATCATCTTGAATATCGACAGCAATGACATTAAAGCCCATCGCTTTCGCATATTGAAGGGCAACATGTCCCAATCCGCCAATTCCATAGATCGCTACCCAATCACCAGGTTTCGCTTCTGATACTTTAAGTGCTTTATAAGTCGTTACACCCGCACAGAAAATCGGTGAAACTTCCGCAAAGTCTAGCCCTTCAGGAACCTTCACCACATATTTGGCAGGTGCTTTGCAGTATTCCGCATATCCCCCGTCCACGGAATAGCCTGCATTCAGTTGATCCAAGCAAAGCGTCTCCCTTCCAGTCAGACAATACTCACAATCGCCACAGGCCGAGTAAAGCCATGGGATCCCAACACGGTCACCTACTTTCAAGGAAGTTACGCCTTCTGCCACCTTTTCTATAATGCCTACACCCTCATGTCCAGGGATAAGCGGAAGTTTAGGTTTAACTGGCCAATCGCCATGTACCGCATGTAAATCGGTATGACACACGCCACATGCTTTAATTTTCACTAATATCTCACCATAAACCAAGTCTGGGATGGGTACTTCTTTAATCTCAAGTTCTTGGTTAAATTCATTGACGACTGCTGCCTTCATTGTCCTAATCTGTTGTTTTGCATTGAAAGTGCTTTCCCCTTGTTTTACATTCATGATTCATATTCCTCCCTTAATTAAGTGGATATTTTTTTTACTACCACACATACAAGATGCAAGTGCCATGCCACTTCAAAAGGCCAAGACAACAGCATTCACTAAAAAAAAGTGCCGAAAAGTCGGCACTTCTGGACGAATTAACGGCTCGAGTCGGACGAAATCCGGTTTGTATATTGCAGACCAAATAGCTCACCCTATAAATAGGAGGTGTCTAAAACATGGACCAATTTGAAAAAGCCTATGAATCCTATAAACAGCAAGGAACACCGCAAGCAAACCAACTTGATTCAGCTGGAAAAGAAGAAATCATCGCCGTAAGGAAAAATGAAGAGGACAATATTATCGCCATCAAGACGGACTCCGGCCGCGAGCTCGACTACCCCACTGCCCTTTCGGAAGCCAAAGCAGGCAACCTGGCCAATGTTGACGTCTTTCATAAATATGGCCGTGACATATTGCGGAGTGAGCCCGATGGGATAAAAGAAAATAACCTGGATCAACTACCGGAGTTTTGAGTTTACGGGGAAACTGCCTGATATGGGCAGTTTTTTTCTGTCTGGATCTAAACGATAAAAAAGAACCAGCATGATAGCCGGATCCTTATTTTTCATACTGATAGGATTCAGAGATTTCGAGCAGTTGGCCGCAGGACTCGACAACCTCAATGATTTCCATCCACGACATGTCCAGACCCAGTTCATTAGCATGGGAAATCTTATCACGTAATTTCCGGATGGCACTTGCATCCTTTTTCCCTTTACTTTTTGAAGGGATTTGGAAGAAACACCTCAGTTGTTTATCCTTATGTATGATGTCGAATTTATCACTGATTTGCAGGCACTCTATTAAATTGATATCTTCATTTTTATCGATTCTCCTCCTATATAATTCGGTTGCTTTTTCTAAACGGTCTTCGCTGATCATTGGATGCCAGGTGCCATCGCCAAATCTATCCATGATGATATCGCTCATCCTCATTTCCAATAAGGTAATATATCCGAATATGAGCATCCTGATTGGAGGCTTTTGAAGGTCGGCATGGGTGATCAACTTTTTAATTAAATTATTCTCCAATACGAACACCCTTGTTTTATTCTTAAAAATATGGAGAAGCTGGATCAAAGGGGTTGAATCCGAAACCATTTCCCTTGGTGAAAAATTTCTTAAATATTCCGAAACGCTCCCTTCACCTAGTTCTTCCCTATCTATATATCCGATGATTTCTCCTTGATCTTGCACTGCCAATATATCAAAATTCTTTTTTTCCAGAGCTTTCTGGATATCCAGCGCCAGATCGTTTTTATGGCAAAACTCAAGCTCCTGGGCTATGCTCTTTACCGTGATATTTTCTTCATAAAGAGTTTTAAGACTAAGATAGCTGCTATTGCTTTTTCCATGGCTTCCAATTAACATCTTTCATCCTCCGCTTATGAACTTTCTGCACGTTTTACCAATCACGAACCGCTTTAAGAGCGATTGCCTCTTCAAAAGTTTTGGAGCAATCGCATTCGAACAAGTTTATAAGGCTTTAACCGCTAACTGAATAATAAAATGTCCATGTCATCAATAAATAAAGTCCACCCAAGTGGACTCAATCCCATTCATCTGGATCTTTTTGGCACCATAAATCAAATGCCATCAACAGCATTGCCTACCGCCGTTTCCTCATTCCCCTCTCCTTCCCAAGCCTTACAAACATCCACCCAACCCTTTGCTCCTGAATATTCAAATAATTCAGCGAGTGTAAGTTCTATTGCAGAGTTCGTACTGCCGCATGCCGGGAACAATGACTCAAAGCGCTTCATTGATACATCAAGAAAAACATCTAGATCGTTTGCAAGTCCAAATGGGCAAACTCCTCCGATGGCATGGCCTGTTTGTTCGAGCACTTCCTCAGGTGATAACATTCGTGCCTTGAATCCGAACACCTGACGAAATTTCTTATTATCCACTTTTGCGTCCCCTGCCGCTACAACCAAAATAGCATGTTCACCTTCCCCCCTAAAGGAAAGAGTCTTAGCGATCCGTGCTGGGATAACGCCGATGGTAACTGCTGCCTCAATCACCGTAGCACTCGATGTTTCGAACTCCATTACACCGCCTTCCCGGTCCCATTGTTTAAAATGGCTTTTGACACTCTCGATACACATATAATTTTCACTCCTTTGAAGTTCATACAAAAATAATATCATCCTTCATTACAATAAATCAAAATCCTTTTGGACTTCCCCTGCCTTATAAATACAACCATTCTTTACAAATTGACCAAACAAGCTTACATGAGATACTATTAATCTTCGGGCAAAAGCCTTAACGTGGTTCGTAACCATCCCACGATAAAAAACTAGGGAGAGAGTAAAATGAATGTTCGTACACTCGTGATAAACGGGTTATTGGCTGCCTTGTATGTGGCGGTCTCATTGGTGTTTAAACCAATTGCTTTTGAGATGTTCCAATTTCGTGTACCGGAAATGTTGAATCATCTGATTGTATTCAATAAAAAGTATATCTACGGTATCGTGGGCGGCGTCTTCATATCTAATCTGCTTTTTTCGCCGATGGTGCCATTTGATTTGATTTTCGGGGTAGGGCAATCCGTACTCGCCTTATTGCTTGTCATTTTTGTATCTCGGTTCATAAAAAGCATTAAAGGACGAATGATCGCCACGATTATCTTTTTCACATTCACAATGTTCTTAATTGCAATTGAACTGAACCTTGCCTTTGGCTTACCATTCTGGTTAAGCTGGATGACCACGGCTGTTGGTGAGTTCGTTGTCCTCTTGATTGGTGCGCCAATTATTTATGGAATGAACAAAAGAATTCAGTTTGAAAAGTGGCTATAAAGGAATCTTCGCGTCGTTAACCCACTATAATGTAAACAGAGCTGTCTGCATCATGCGACAGCTCTTTTTTCACCAATGAACTTGAAAATGATAAACTATTAGTCAGAATGGTGGTGACCCTTTGAAAAAAGTCCTGACTTTAACCGGTCTATTGGTAATGGCATTATTTATTTTTTCAAATGCAGAATTATTTACTTTGATTTGGAAAAGTGACTTGGATTCAGTTATTGGCATATTGATGGAAAACTTATTGCTTACATTTATTGTGACATTCGTATTGATGTTTGTCCAAAATTCATTTACAATCATCCCCTTAATATTGCTCCTGACTATCAATGTCACGATATTCGGATTCATATATGGCTACCTATGGAGTTGGTTTACAAGTGTTGTTGCGTCAGGGTTTATTTTTTATGCAGCAAGAAACTGGTTTCAGGAACTTCTTTTAAAGAAGATGGGCAAAAAGTGGCAAGAAACTGTTGTAGAGCATGGTTTCATGTACGTTTTTACCGGCAGGATTTTCCCGCTTATCCCAACAAGTTTAATTAACTTGGCAGCTGGAGTCAGCACCGTCACTTTCAAGGATTTTTTATTTGCGACGGCACTAGGCAACCTTATATACTTTTTCTTCCTATCTCTAATCCCATATGGACTCCTATCCGTTGAAATGAACCAATATACGCTAGCTGCACTTGCACTCCTTTTCTTACTATTTTTCATTATCTATAAGCGTGCAAAAAAGAAAAAGAAATTATCCTTATTCAGAAAAAACAGGTGACCGCATTGGCCCCTGTTTTTTTATTTAGGATTCTGCATATATTTTTTTCCGATAGTTTGTTAAAATGTGTATGTAATTTTACCTTTGAAATGTCTTAAAATCAGGGAGAATCTCCATGTCCAAACGCTCCATTTTAGCAATTTATATCCTATCCGGGATTCTTACACTAGTCGTGTTCGACTATTTTTTAACTACAAATATCCATAACAAAGAGTTCTTCATTCAACTTCAAAGAGCGGAAGGAATTTTTTTCCTTTTATCTATAGGCTTGATCTTATACCTTTACTTAGCTAAAAGGGAAGAATTCAAACAATTAAAAGAAGCGGAACAACGTCGGCGTACCCTCATCAATTCAATGGTGGATTTCGTTAACTTCAAGGATGGTGATGGCCGATGGCTTGAATCCAATGCCTTCGGGCTGCAATTATTTCAATTGGAGCATGTAGACTATAAAGGAAAAAAAGACAGCGAACTCGCAGAATACTCCGAATTTTATAAAGAGGCGTTGATATACTGTGAAGGTTCCGATGAAGAAACGTGGGTAAAAGGGGAAATCACAAGATGTGAGGAAATCATCCCTCTTCCCGACGGCAATCACAAGACCTTTGATACAATCAAAGTTCCTCTGTTCCATGAGGATGGTTCACGAAAAGGCTTAGTCGTCATTGGCAGGGATATTTCTGAAAGGGTTGTCGCGGAGAAACAATTATTCGATAGTGAACAACGCTATAAATCATTGTTTGAACACAATCCTTATCCGATGCTGATGCTTGATTTAAACGGATTGATCACGACCGTAAATCCAAGGTTTGAAACGGTAACAGGCTTTCAAAAAGAAGAAATACATGGTGCCTCATTCATTAATTTGAAATTTTCAGCAGAAGATGCGGATTTAATCCGTACATCTTGCCAATATGTCATGGAAAACCATAAGGGGATCAAAAAAGGGAAAGATATAGAATTCATAACGAAGTACGGGAAGTCCATCTTACTTTCATGTACGTTTGTCCCAATGATGGTTGGCGAAGATTTGGTCGGGATCATCACTTATGCTAAAGAGGTCACTCAAATTCGAGAAACTGAAGCACGCTTGAGAAGAACCGAAAAATTGTCGATAGTTGGCGAGCTAGCCGCAAGTGTAGCCCACGAAGTACGAAACCCGTTGACTTCTTTAAAGGGCTTCGTCCAGCTGCTTAAAAAGAGCGACCATCCCTATGAACAATACTACACGATAATGTTAAGTGAATTGGACCGGATCAATCTAATTGTAAGTGAGTTACTCGTTCTGGCAAAACCACAGGAACTTCCATTCAGCAAACATCAAATCATCGAACTGATGAATGATGTCAAAACATTGTTGAAACCAGAGGCGGACTCGTACCCCACCCAAATATCAATATCTGTTAAAAACGAAATACCGCTTCTGTTATGTGAGGCAAACCAATTAAAACAAGTATTCATAAACATGCTCAAGAATTCAATGGAGGCATCCGCCGATCACATTTTGATTGATTTCGAGCGCATGGACAATAACCTTTCCATTACCATCAAAGATAATGGAAGCGGAATAGAAAAAAAACGGTTAAAGCATCTTGGTGAACCTTTCTATTCTTCTAAAGAAAAAGGAACAGGGTTGGGATTGACAGTCAGTTGCCGAATCATTGAAGCGCACCGGGGGAAGGTCCGTTTTAACAGCGAACTAAACCATGGAACCGAGGTCCAAATCATTTTGCCCATATAAGTATAAATCGGAGGACAAGCCTTTATCTTGTCCTTTTTTGCAGGTTTCGGAACCATACTTGATAAAATTAAAATAGGGAGGTAAAGAAATCCTTGATTTCCCTCAAGAATGACACAGCCTCATCAGGTTGGTTCCCCTTTAAGTATCCTTTGCCCTCCTGCGTTATTGGATGTAACGGTCTCTGTTTTGCCAGCTGTACCCATTTGCGTTGCCTCAATTACCGCCTCTTTTTTTGACATCATCCACGGTCTCTTCCTTATCCTTTTCCACATCCATATCCTTTCAGAAAAACAAGGACTACGTCGCTCCCGATCCTTTGAAACTGTAACTGAAATAGCCGTCTTTGCTTTATCCTTGAAAATTACTTCTTAATCGGGTTTGCGCCACAGGCCTATTGATTTTTACGCAAGGGAATTACCACCAATATTTCCCATCCGATGTTTTATTGGCTATAATGGTGGAAGCTAGGCAAATCTAACCTTATTGTTATCACTTTTTTAGTGAACCTCTCAAACTGCCTTTAGATAACTAATTTATTTTCACTGTTTTTTCACATTTTCCTTTTATAATAAGCTTACATAATCTGATGAAAGGATGATGGCACACCAAGATGAAGAATTATTTATGGCTGGTAGTCAGCCTATTCAGTTTGCTTTTATACCCGGCAATGGCTTCTGGTCATGCTACAGTAATAAGCTCTAATCCTAGCCCGAATGAAGTGATGGATACTCTTCCTGAAAAGATCAGCATTCAATTCAGTGAGAATATACAACCAGCTTTCCATTCGCTTGAGGTATTCAGCCAAGATGGGGACAAAATTCAAATTCAAGATAGTGCAATCTCGGAACAAAGTGAAAAAGTACTGGAAGCTAAGTGGAAAGGCACTATTGATGAAGGGATTTACTACATAAAATGGAGAGTGGTTTCCAGCGATGGCCATCCCATTGAAGGGACAATCCCCTTTCAATTTGGAGATTCAACGGTCCTACCAAATCAAGAAATTTCCAAAGTGAACGCAGGTTTTCCGGATTCCATCACCGTTTTCCTGCAAAGTCTTCAATACATATGCTTCGCGGCCCTTACCGGAATCCTTTTTTTCCAATTATCTTTAATGAAGGGTTCTCGTCTTTTTGAAGCCAGCAGCAGGGCTCGTCTATACCTTTGGCTTTCATATGCAGGTCTAGCATTTTCCATCTTCTGCAGTCTGCCTTTAAAAGTGACGATTGACGCTGGTGTAGGTTGGGCGGATGCGTTTAATGGGACTTTTATAAAAGAAGTATTGAATGCTACAAGCTTCGGTACCATCTGGATCATAGAAATTCTATTGTTGCTCCTTCTGTTTTTAGTTATTTATTTCATGCTCGAGAACACACTGATTAAATCATTACCCTTCCTTTCTTTCATCATAATAGCAATCTTGATGGTTTGTAAGGCTTTAACTGGACATACGGCAGCTGTTCCTAATCAGGTTCTGGCCGTTTTGATGGATTTCCTCCACTTATTGTCCATGGCTTTATGGCTTGGCGGCCTTTTGGCCTTATTGGTTATTTTGCCTGGACTTGCTAATCGGCAGGCAGACGATAAGAAAACCTTTTACTGGTCAATCATTCAAAGGTTTTCCAGATGGTCGTTTCTGTTTGTAATCATACTGATCATTAGCGGGATCTATAGCAGTTTACAGCATGTACCGACTATCCATTCATTGATAAATACAACATATGGACAATTGTTACTTGCGAAAATTGGTCTCATGTTAGTCATGATCGTTTTAGGGGCCTTTCATTATTTCAGGGGGAAAAAGCGGGTTAAAAAACTTGGTTATAGTGTGGGAATGGAGTTTGGTTTAGGAATCGTCGTACTCATTGTTGCGGCTCTATTGACAAATGTCCAAACTGCCATGTCTTCTCCCGGTCCAATAGAGAAAACGTTACTGACTGACGAAAATAATGAGGTCACATTAATGGTGACTCCGAATAAAGTCGGGGATAACCTGATTCAAGTAGATCTATCCAATGGAGGCAAGCCGATAGCTGAAATAGAACAGCTTACAATCACTATGCAGCCCGTAGATACGCCAGGCGGTGAGATAAAGCTGCAAATGAAGGAAAAAAGCACAGGTACATTTGCATCAAAGTCTATATTAACCATGCCAGGAAAGTGGAATATCCATATTCACGGATTAACTGATAGCCTGGATTCAATCAATGCTGATTTTACAATTTTCATAGGGAATTCATAACAGGAGGGATAAATACAAATGAAAAACATTTCAAAGCTTCTTATTTCCACATTTGCTGCATTATTCATTTTCTCTAGTTCTGCGTATGCACACGTTACGGTCAAGCCAACCTCATCTGCACCTGAGGCGTGGGAAACTTATACACTCAAAGTGCCCGTTGAAAAAGAGACTGCCACCACAAAGGTGACTTTAAAAGTACCTGAAGGGGTTACTTTTGAAAGCTATCAGCCTGTACCAGGATGGAAAGTGACAACCAAGGCTGATAAAGATGGGCATGTAAAAACGGTAACTTGGGCAGCAACTGAAGAAGGAATAACCGCTGGACAATTCCAGCAATTCTCATTCGTTGCCCAAAATCCTAAAGAAGAAACGAAAGTGGCCTGGGATGCATTTCAATATTACGAAGATGGTGAAATTGTTGAATGGAGCGGTGATGAAGGCTCAGACCTACCGCATTCTGTAACGGAAATTTCGGTAGCTCCCAAGGATGCTGCCGGATCTACGGACCATGGTCACAAAAATGAAGCAGACACTAATAATTCCAAGACTACTGACAATGCAAAGGATTCCGTAACAACAGAAGGTGATAGCAATCAAACGCTGATCATCACTCTGGCTGTCATATCACTAATTCTTTCCATTGTAGCGCTTTTTGCAGCTCTTAGGAAAAATAAAAAATAATCATTATGGAAGGTGCCCCAAGAATCATGGGGCACCTTTTTTCACTTCTAATTTTCCATGACTACCGATTTACTCGGAAACTGAAGGTTTTCTGATTTTATGGTAGTATTAATGGAATTTTCCACTCTTTGTCCCGCTATCGTTAGGTTAAGCATTCCATTGCCCTGTGCCTTTTTGCTTATTCCCAGGTCTTCCGTACTTTTCACTAACTGTGCATATAATTCCGATTCAGTTAATTCGCGGTCAAATTCCTTTTCCGCAATCACTTTCAAGAGGGCTGCTGCACCGCTTACATGAGGCGTAGCCATCGACGTTCCGCTCAGCCTTGCAAATTTATTTCCTGGATACGTAGAAAGAATACCAACCCCTGGCGCCACCAAGTCAATTTCATCATTTGTATTTGAAAAATCAGCTAAATTTCTGTTTAAATCCACAGCTCCTACTTCCACTACCTCGGGATATGCTCCTGGATAATCCATTTCATCCGTTTCATGACGCCCATCGCCACTATTTCCAGCGGCGCAAACGACAAGGATATCGTTCTGAAGAGCCTTTTGAATGAGTTTGTGTTCAGCTTCATCCGCTGGACCGCCTAGTGAAAGTGAAATAACAGAAACCTTTTCTTCATTAGGTCCCCGCCAATTGATTGCATACTCTAAAGCTCCATTAATCCAATCTATTTCGCCTTGCCCTTGACCATTTAAGGCCTTTAACGCTAATACGCTTGCTTTAGGAGCCACTCCAACTACACCAGCATTATTAACGGCAGCCAAAATTGTACCGCTCACATGTGTCCCATGTCCGTTATCATCTTGATAATCCCCGGTATTGGTAAAATCCTTCCCTCCGATGATTCTTTCTTTAAGATCTGGATGTCCTTTATCGATGCCTGTATCGATGACGGCAACTACCACACCCTCACCATAATTGCCTTTTTCCCAAATTGCCGGGGCCTTCACAAGCTCGACACCCTCAGGAATCTTCTCTTTCACCGTGTCCATTACTTCAAGTACTTTGTAAGGTATTAATCTTTTTTCTCTTGTCATTTGATTACCCCTTCCTTCGTTCAATAAGTTAAACTGCCAACAGTGTGGGGATTTTCATCCCGTCTGGTTGCCGTCTACCGTTGAAAGAGATGAGATCAAAAAACTCTTCTCCCTTATATATACCAGATTTTTAAAAATAAAAAAGAAGTTTTCGGAAAATTCCGTCTAAATAACTACTTTTTATTTCTTTTTCTTTTTCTTTTATTATCTGGTAATTCACATTATAGAACAAACGTTCTGTTTATTCTACATGTTTTTTATCAATTATCAAATTTCATTTTAAAGCTAAGCGCTTTTCGCAACTAAAAAAGAAGCGACCCCGAATCGAGTCAGCTTCCATGGATGTTAAGCTGCGCCGCAGCATTTTTTGTATTTTTTCCCGCTTCCGCATGGACAAGGTTCATTTCTTCCAATTACTGGATTTTCATGGACGTGCGGCATTTTAGCTGCCTTGGCACTTTCCATGATAATTTGCGTGCCTTTTTCCTTCATTTGCTGATACCGCTGTTTAAATAACTCCATTACATCTTTACTGTACTTTAACGTATCTTCCGCGATATCCATCGCCTTTTGTTTGGATATATTATAATCCTCCAGGGCAAATTGATTATCCCTGAAAGAAACCCTAACTCCAAAATGCTGTCCAGCCTGTTTATTGGTCTTGCGCTCCTCAACGAATTCAAGGTATACTTCCTGGCAATCACAAGTCTGATGCATGCAATAATAATCATATATCCAATACGTTTTATCTTCATACTTACTCTTTAAAGCAATGCCATCCTCAACGCCAAAAACATCCAAATATTTAATCGCTTTTCCATCGAGGATCTCAAATGGATCAATCGTTCTCATCTATAGACACATCCTAATTCATCAAAGTTTATTCTTCCTATGTATTGTACAACCTAATTCATCAATCGTCACTTGAAACGAAGCCTGATGAGGCCAAATCCCTTTCGTTAAAGCAGATATATGGAAGCCTTATTGAAGGCAATCGAGTAGGAGGAGGCGCCTAGCCTCCGACCTCTCACACCACCGTACGTACCGTTCGGTATACGGCGGTTCAGTT
>NZ_JAOPHO010000031.1:0-50972 GCF_033141925.1 Peribacillus sp. CSMR9 | reverse complement strand
TGACATTTTTCCCTCATGTATTTAATGGTGCGATCATCATTGCCGGTTTCTCGACGATGACCGCTTCACTGTTTGGTAGTCGATCCGGCTTTTATACATATTGATAGGTTCAGTGATATGCACGGTATCGATTTTAGGATTGTTACTTCCATACTTTACATTCATGGATTACCCAAATGATGGGGAACGTACTGCCGTGAAAAGGTAAATTGAAAACGTAAAAACCCTGTGCTAAGACGTGTATTGTCTTAGCACAGGGTTCTTTAATCAATCATTCCCCCATGCTCATCCCTTTTAAAACGACCGCAGTCAAAAATACGGTCACGCAAATGATTGAGGTGGATACGACAATCGCAATTGGTAAAGTCATTGGAAATCCCTCCTTTAGATGATGGTCACGCTGCTAAGATCAACCTTCGCACCATTTAAAAAGTTGTAAGTAAGTTTATCCATCGAAGCTCCAGTAAAGTCGATTTTCTTTAAATCGGACATCCGGAATTGAACATTGATGAGTGTGGCATCACGAAATGATGCCTTTTTCAATGAAGAACCCTCGAAAATGGTTTGGTTGAATGTTTCCCCATCAAATGTAAGACCAGATAAATTACAGCCTTTAAAATGGGTCTTATTATAAATGCTGTTCTTGAAAGTTACGCCTTTTAAATTCGCGCTTTTAAATAAGGTGCTCGTTAAATTGACGTTTTCAAAGATGCATTTATTTAAGTTACTGCTTTTAAAGGTGCTGTTCGTTAGGTCGGAATGGCTGAAATCAGAGCGGCTTAAATCACAGGAATTGAATTTCCCGTCATGCACGGAAACCGAGCGAAAGTCTGAATCCAATAAGCGATGTCTGGAATAGTCCATGTTTATCGCCTGCTCAAGCTCACTATAGTGAAGATTGAGTGATTCCATGAGTTCTGATACTTCTCCAATTGAATCCACAGTCAGCTTATACGCTTCCTGCTCACTAGAGCCATTCTTTTTATGGTCATTATATTTTTCCAGTAAGTTTTGCAGCAGTTCTTCTTCCAATTCATTTGCTGTTTTTGCATTTTTGTACGGTGCAAAAATGCCATGAACATGTGCATGCAGTTTTTCAATCACATTTCATCTTCCTTTCTTACAAGAGGCGTTCAAGTATTTGCTTGGCAAGTTCCCAATCATTTTTATTTTGCGTATATGTGTCTTCCCCGATGGGGGTGATTTTGTAATATTTCCTTCTTCCGCCTTGTGAAGCATCTCCCCAATAAGAGATGATGCATCCGTCCTTTTCTAGACGTTTTAAACTGGAATACATGGTCGCTTCCTTTAATTCATATTGCTCATTTGAACTCATATATATCAGTTTGCTGATTTCATAACCGTATTTATCGCCACTTTGCAGGAGTTTTAGAATCATCGTATCTACATGTCCGCGAAGCAGGTCAGAGGATAGCTGTCGTTGAACCAAATCCTCACCTCCTGTGGTATATCTTATAATGTATTACTATGACAGTCAAGGTAATTTATTAAAATGGTTGCAGGTGTAAGGTCTGTGTTTAAAAAGGTATGGCCTTTAGATTTGGAGGGTTGTTCTTTATGGAAAGAAATACAGGGAAACCTAATGTCGGACACGGCAGGAGCAAACTTATGATGATTTAAGGAAGAAAACCAATAGTGGGAACAGTTTTTTAGAGATATGGCATACCTGACCGTTATCGTGGAAGGAAACATCGCATTCTGAATGAACTTTACATATCCGCTTGGAAGGGATTTCATATGCTTTATAGAAGAAGTATGTAAGAGACCGGGGAGGTATGGATGTTGAATAATTCGTGGAATAAAGTAATTTATAAGGTTTGGTCTCCAATATATGACAAAACCTTCAGTGCCCTCTTTTTAAAAGCCAGGAAAAGTATATTTGAAGAGATATCATTTCATGACAATGCAAAGGTTCTGTTTGTGGGCGTAGGAACGGGTGCCGATTTAGAGTTGATCAAGCACCTTGACCTTGAGATAACGGCGATAGACCTTTCGGCTGATATGCTAAAAAAGGCGATGGTTAAATATGGGGATAGATCGATCACTTTCCTGGAGATGGATGCACAGCATATGGAATTCGATAATGAATCGTTTGACTATATAGTTGGAAGTTTGGTCCTTTCCGTCGTACCTGATGCAAATGAATGTCTTCAGGAAATGATCAGGGTTTTAAAAGGCGAGGGGAAAATAATCATATTCGATAAGTTTATCTCTAAAGATGAACGGCTTTCATTACCCAAAAAGCTTCTGAGACCCATCATTAGATTTTTAGGTACAGATATTGGCTTGAGGTTTGAAGACTTGTTCAGTAGACATGAAAAAAATATGAAAATGGAAGAAAATCGATCGATCATGCTGAATGGAATGTATAGAAAGATAATTATCAGTAAACGGATATGAAGAGTAAAGACCTAAAAGGTGTGAAAATCATTCTGAAAAATGGAAGGGTTCAACGAAGTTTATTTTCTTCATCATGGTTTATAACCTTATATTTTTATAATGATAATGAACTTACAGTACTCATATAGATTTGGTAATCTAAAATGATTACCAATCATCGTTCATATACTCATCAATCATACCTTTTGTTTGTTTTGCCTTTGGTTGGCTAATTTTTAAGTAGATTTATAGAACGGAAAATCCCAATTAAGTCTTCCTTGGTTTTTCTAATCGTCGTTATTACATCCTTTATCAGTATGCAAATGATTGGCCATGATTATATCTTTTCAATGCTTACTGCCATCAGTATGATTTTAACCCTATTATTATTTTCTTGGAGATATCGAGAACTGCTGGTGATAGAGAGGTAGTTGTGGATTCTCTTAATCGGCTGGGATATTTTTTTCATGGGGGATTTATTTGTTTGTCAGTCTTGCCATTTTGATTGTTATAGTTATGGCTGCCAAAGTGATGGTAAAGAACAATAATATTGAGGAAGCTGGTGGAGGCATGTTTCAGAAGTGGATTGGGAGTCAATTGAAAAATCCGAAAGGACCTCTCTCCAAATGGGTGGGCAGGTATATGGAGAGAGGGAACCATACTATAAATGATTGGACAATTGGCTTATTGAATAGTAATGGAAACGAAAAAATTCTGGAAGTCGGAATGGGAAATGGCTCCACATTAACTAGATTGGCTCAAGTGAATATTCTTGGCAGAAATTATGGTGTCGATATTTCCGAAAAGATGGTCAAAGAAGCAATGAGGAGGAATAGGAAGTATCTGTACGATGGGGTGGTGGATATACAGGTAGCCAATATTGAAAGCTTACCTTTTAGAAATGACTTTTTTGATAAAGTATTCACCGTCCATACCATTTATTTTTGGGATGATATTGATCAAGGCATATGTGAAGCATACCGAGTGTTAAAACCGCATGGAATGTTATTTTTATCTAAAACCAATATGGAAATGATGGAGCAAACGAAGGACTTTAAACTGTATTCAATCCAGGAGATAGAAAGTAGCTTGGTACAATGCGGATTCAAGGACATCAGGATACATAATAGAGATGAGTTTTATTGTTTGGCAGCTAAAAAATAGGAACCTGTCCGTAATGTTGATAATGGGGTGTTTCTATCAAGGAGCGTAAGTATGAGAGCACCGTTGTCTATCATTTCTTGCCTTTCTAATGGATATTGAGCTGATCAACGGTTATTAAGTAATGTTGGATTATCAATCAGAAGGCAGTTTGAGTGCGACTTTGCTAGCTTTACGTCATATGTAACGATGCAGGTGTTACATGGCCGCCGGGCGAAATCGGTATAATTAAATTGTGGGATATAATGGGAAGAGGTGATGGTTTTGTCGGAGACGATTACATCCTATGAAGATCTATTGAACATGCTTGATTCGTTATTGCGTGAGCCAACTGCATTCTGGAATGGTTTTTATGAAGACCGGGAAAAGGGGGTTCCCTTTTTCGGAAATCTCCCTGATGAGAATTTGGTTCATTACTTTGATAGTGAGCTGCT
This sequence comes from Peribacillus sp. CSMR9, assembly GCF_033141925.1. Taxonomy (NCBI): domain Bacteria; kingdom Bacillati; phylum Bacillota; class Bacilli; order Caryophanales; family Bacillaceae; genus Peribacillus; species Peribacillus sp. CSMR9. The sequence continues at coordinate 46,977 of NZ_JAOPHO010000031.1, read as the reverse complement.
TGGGTCTGGAAAGGTTCTTGAGCTTGGGTGCGGTCCTGGAAGAAATGCTATTTACCTTGCTCAAAAGGGCTGTTCTGTTGATGCGGTTGATCTTTCAAAGGAAGCCCTGGAATGGGGAAAAGAACGAGCGGCAGAAAAGAAAGTCCAAGTGAACTTCATTCAAAGGAATATATTTGAGTTGGAAATTGAGGAAGGGCGATATGACTTCGTATATGATTCAGGCTGTTTTCATCATATCGCACCACATCGAAGGATCAATTATTTGGAGATGGTGAAAAAGGCGTTAAGGCCTAAGGGATTGTATTCGATTACTTGTTTTATAGAAGGCGGCATATTAGGTGGTGCCGACATCTCGGATTGGGAGGTATATAGGCAAAGAAGCCTTAAAGGCGGATTAGGTTTTACTGAAGAAAAACTTAGAATGATTTTCAAGGAATTTGAAGTGGTGGAAATGCGTAAAATGAGGAAAAAGGAAGAATCTGATGAAACCTTTGGGGTGCAAGGTTTATGGACGGCTTTATTTATGAAAAAGTAATGATCATTAGATGGGTGAAACGGTGATGGGATGGTTTAAAGGTTATGGATAGTGCGGCTCAATGCCACTAAACGGAGGATCTGGGATCAGGTCCTTTTTTCACGTGAAAAGAAAATGGTTTGGATGAAGGTGAAATTGTTAACAAAAAATAAAGATGGTAAACTATAACAAAAAAATGACCAGAATAATAGATGAATGTTTTTAAGAATCCTTTTTTTAAAAATCGGCAGTTGTATGGTTTCAAAAATAGCTGGGAAGGTAAATGGAAAGAGGGGACCATTGGGGGGATCTTTGATGCTTACTTTGTTGATTGAATCGTTAACTTTCAATACCCTTACAATGCTGATTCCAGTCTTTCAGTAGCGATGATTTATCGATTGCTGAGACCAATTGGGATGATAAAAAAATAAATAGGTGGGGAATTTATGCACAGAAATAAAGAACTATATTCATTTTTATTAGGTGTTGCAGCACAATTGACTGAGGATTGGTACGCAACATTGAATAAAAATGATAAGGCGGGGGTTTATAGCTCACCTGATCCCGAAGTAATTAAAAAGCTTAAGCAACAAAATAATGAATTCCATTTACGTTTCTTTCAGGTCTTTGATACAGAGGAAAGGGAATACTTTGAGCATCTTGGTGAGTGGATTGAAGATATCGGTCAGGATGAGCAGCATTTAAACACACCCATCTATTTTATATTGAGGGAGTTCTTTCGAACGCAAGAGCAATACTTGGATTATATTGATCAATTCGTGGCATTGCATGGAGATCAACATACACAGGAGGAAATAAACTCCTGGTACCGGATAGTGGTCAAGGTGCTCAGTGAAGTGATGGAGCGGTTTACGGAAGCGAATCATAGATATGCCAATAAAATTATGAAAGCCCAGCAGGCAACGATCGATGAATTGAGTTCGCCTATCATTTCCCTTAAAGATAACACGGCGTTGCTTCCCCTGATCGGTGATATTGACACGTCGAGAGGCATGTCCTTGCTTGAAAACACATTACAAAAATGCGCTGAAAAAAATGTCACCAGGCTTTTCATTGACCTATCGGGCGTCCATGCAATAGATAGTGTATCCGCCCACCAACTGTCACAATTGATTGAATCCTTAACTTTGATTGGAATCCGGACAACCCTTTCAGGACTTCGGCCGGAAATAGCCAAGACTGCTGTTAAGCTTCAACTGCCTTTTGATAAAGTGATGATAAAATCCACTCTTGCCCAAGCCATCAATACCATTAAATAATACATACGTATTCATGGCAGGGGAATGTTCGTTTTAGTGAAAAAAGTATAAAATCCATTCAAGAAGACCGCCATAAAGCGGCCTTCTTGAATGGGTAAACATAAAAATGAAACCGCTACAGAAAAGGGAGGTGGAACTATGGAAAGGCATATGACATTTGATGATGATGCGGGTATGGGCTATATCTATTTAGCCGAACCATTGAAGCACACCATTACAAAAACGGACGAGCTCCCGCTTAACGAGGATATCATTCTGGATTTCGGCAAAGGCATTCCAATCATAGGAATTGAATTGGAAGGTGGAACAGCCTTGAAAATTAAAGGTCTGGCTGATGAAATGCCTACATTCACAATAGGAATTACAGCTGATGGTGAAAGCTATTATTCCTTAAGATTGAATGATGTACTTGTAAAACGGTCAGTTACTCATCCTGATGCCAAGAAAATAGTGTTTCTCTTTTCAGATCCTGACTGCAGGGAATTTATAGGAATCGATATATATGACACGAAGTCCTATGATGAATCATTCTTAATCGGCTGATTTTAGTTCATCTTCATACAGCCAGAACCGGAAACGAGAAGGGGAACCATTATTCAATATTTGCAAAGACGGCAAGATCTTCTTTATTGCCAACCACTAAAAGCATATCTTTTTCATGGATATCCTGATCGGGTGATGGTGCTATGATAATTTCCCCATTACTCACGATGGCAATGACGCTGATATTATATTTTGCGCGTAAATCCAGCTCCCTGAGGCTTTTTCCCTTCATGCTCATGGGGACTATGATTTCCTCGATATTGTATTCTTTAGAGAGTTCAATATAGTTCAGCATGTTAGGGGACAGAAGCTGGTTCGCGACCCGTTCCCCCATATCCCTCTCAGGATAGATGACCCAGTCGGCTCCAACTTTAGTGAGCACCTGACCATGATTTTTATTAAGGGCCTTGGCAATCACCTTTTTGACTCCAAGCTCTTTTAAAAGCAAGGTAGTTAAAATGCTTGATTGCATATCAATTCCGATGGCTACGATGACACAATCGAAGTTGCGGATTCCAATGGATTTCAATGTCTCTTCTTCAGTCGTATCCGCAATGACTGCATGGGTAACGCTCAGTTCCGCATTCTCGACTCTTTCCCCGCTAATATCAACACCCAATACCTCTTGGCCAGCCGTATATAATCTATGGGCCACACTGGTTCCGAATCTGCCTAAACCAATCACGGCATATTGTCTTTTTCCCATCTTTTACACTCCTTCATTTATGTTTAACCAATCATGATTTTCCCTTTTGGACGTCGGAACGGATCTGGTTTGCGCCTCATAGCGATGGCAAAGGCCAAAGTCAAAGGACCCACACGGCCTGCAAACATCGTGAAAATGATGAGCATCCGGCCAACCGGTGATAATTCGGGGGTCAAACCCATTGAAAGTCCCACGGTGGCAAATGCTGAAGTGGCTTCAAATAAAATCATCAAGAAGTCACTTCCGCTTTCAGTGATGGTCAGCAGAATGGAGATGATTGAAACCATGAATACGCCAATGAATGTAACGGATAATGCTTTAAAGATCGTTTCACTTATAATGCGGTGACGGAATAATACCACATCACCCTTTCCTTTAATCTGTGACCAGACCGTTCCGATAAGCGTCGCAAATGTGGTTGTTTTAATCCCGCCGCCAGTCGATCCGGGTGAAGCCCCAACGAACATCAAGAAAATGATGAGCAGTAATGTGGGTTGAGTCAAATCAGGGATATTCAGCGTATTGGAGCCGGCCGTCCTTGGTGAAACCGATTGAAATAGAGACGATAACGTTTTACCCATGAAAGATAAAGGCTGCAATGTCTTGGCATTACCGAACTCGAATAAAAAGATTAAAATTGCGCCGGCGATTGTAAGTGTCAGGCTAGTCATCAGAACAACCTTCGTATGTACGGATAAACGATGGGTATCACGATATTCGTATAGTTCATTCATCACGATAAAACCTATTCCGCCAAACGTGATCAGGAAGGCGACCGTAAGGGTTACGAATGGATCCGATACATAAGGGGTCAAACTCTTGAATTCTCCCATTAAATCAAAACCGGCATTATTGAAATTCGATATGGAATGAAAAACCCCGTAATAGATCGCTTTGCCGATTGGCATGTCAAAAGAAAAGCGAATCGATAAGATAAGGGCACCCATGCCTTCAATGATGGCCGTGAAAATTAAAAGCCGTTTTACTAACTTGACTATACCTGCCATGGAAAGATTATTTAAGGATTCCTGCAAGAGTAACCTGCCTTTTAAAGAAATCCTTTTGCCTAAAAGGAAAAAGAAAAACGTCGCAAATGACATGAATCCTAAGCCGCCTATCTGAATCAGTGTTAAGATGACCAATTCACCAAAGGTGGTGAAGGTCGTTCCCGTATCCACTACGACAAGTCCTGTTACACATGTAGCGGAGGTTGAGGTGAATAAAGCATCCAGAAAAGCAAGGCCATTCCCATTTTCAGTAGAAATCGGCAGGGTCAGCAAATAGGCCCCAATAAGTATCAGGGTGGCAAAGCCGAGTACAAGGATTTTTGGCGGATCGAATAAATTTTTTGCTTTTATCAATTGATCATCCCTACCTTAAAATGACATGTGTAAAACTGTATGAATATCTTAACCATCAATCCTGTTATCAAATCCTTTTTAAGCATAATAAAAAGACCTCCGTAAACATCGAACAGCTATTTTGTCACAAAAAGCGTGAAAAAATAGCTCCCGAAATAGGCGGTCTTATGACCTCCTTCGCTTTAGCCGACGAAGTTAGCTGACGGGTAGGATGGCGAAAGAGCTGATCTCATCCCTTCTGCATGGCAGAATTAACCCCAAATGATTGGGTCCTCCGTACTCAATTCCTTTGAGTTTTGGCCGAAATGTATTAAATTGATAAACGTATTCTACTCCCAACATTTAGTAGTTGTAAACCCCTAAATTGTAAAAAAATATTTCTTTAATAAAACTGAAAATTTACGTTTTATTTACATTGATAAAACGTATTGACAAATATTAGTTAGCACATTATGATAGGTTCGATTAATCCGATTATGATAACAGTTTCGGTGTACTTGATTCAACACTTTCTAGCTGAACAGGTCATTGCCAATCAATGTTATTAATATATATAAATTATTTTTCTTTTGAAAAGCATAAAGAAAAAGTCATTGCATTCGTATTTAAAGGTTTCAGACATTTTATAAAAAAGGCGGGCAATTATGGAGAAGACGTTCAATAGATATGTTATTAACGCTACAGGCAAGGGTGGCCAGACATATTTAACACAATGCCAGGATAAAGATGCACTAAGGAAATGGATAGCCGATCATGAGGACCAAATCATAATGAATGAGTTAAGGATAACGGATAAGAAAAAGAATCCGTTATTAAAATTGTTTTCCCTAAAGTAAATCAGCTGAATCCAAACATTCATTTAACGGTATTCAATTATGTCATTCCTGTGTCTTATTCGGGAACGCTGAGCGAAAAATTCCTATCTTGTTTTGCTTTCAAACTCATTTAATTTTGAATGAGTTTTTTTGTTTTGAAAATTATAACGTTTACAAAATTAGACCATTAATGTTAAAGTTTAGGGAAAATGTGATTCCGATGAGAAAAAAGTAAATGAAACGCAACTTTCCAGTGCGCTTGGTAAACTGGAAAGGAGTAACTGGGATGTATTGAAGCTTAAAGGGAGTTCCCGTTATAGTGCATAGTTATTGCATGCTGTTAATGCAATACGGCATAAGATTAATAATGGTGACATATTAATTGGCACCGTTCTATTGATTCCGTCCCCAAGACGCATTTCTTGGGGACGGTTTTTTTTTATTGTTTTTATATTTTCTTTCTAGGGAGGGGGAAGCGTTGACATTCAGAAATTCATTAGTATCTTGGAAATATCCTTCCATTCTATTGTGCGGGATCGGGATTTCCAACTTCGGTGCTTGGGTTTATTTCATTGCACTTAATTTAATCGTGCTGGATATGACTGGCTCAGCCTTGGCGGTTGCTGGACTGTATATCGTTAAACCGATGGCTGCCATATTTACGAATGTTTGGGCCGGCAGCGTGATCGACCGGATCAATAAGCGGAATCTAATGATCGCACTTGATCTATTTCGAGCGGTATTCATGGCTTTGCTGCCATTGGCTTCTTCTATTTGGGTCATCTATTCCCTTGTCTTCGTGATCAATATGGCAGAGGCCATGTTTGTAACGACATCAAGGACTTATATAACAAAATTAATCCCCATTGAACAGCGGAAACGATTTAACTCGTTACGAAGCTTGATCGATTCTGGAGCTTTTTTGATTGGACCAGCGATAGCGGGTATCCTTTTCTTAATCGGTACACCGGTTTTAGCCATTTATATTAACGCGGCTGCCTTATTATTATCCGGTATCATCACTCTATTCATGCCTAATTTTGAAAAGGATCATCCCCTTGGAAAATCCAGTCATTACCTGTCTTGGACCATCATGAAAAAGGATTGGGGCATCGTCCTGGATTTCAGCCGGAAATCTTCCTATATCATGCTCATTTATTTCTTATTCAGCTGCATGGTGGTGATGGAAACGGCCATCGATTCCCAAGAAGCAGCGTTTGCCAAGGCCATACTCCTTTTGTCGGACAGCGATTACGGATTCCTTGTAAGCATCGCCGGGGCAGGCATCATTGCGGGTGCCATAGTAAATGCCGTATTCATCAGTAAAGTGCAAATCTCGTACATGATTAGTCTTGGATCTTTATTTGTCTCGATAGGTTATATGATCTATGCCTTTTCGAATTCCTTTTCATTGGCCGCCATCGGTTTCTTCATCATTGCCTTTTCTCTGGCTTTTGCCAATACAGGCTTTCAAACCTTTTATCAAAATAATATTCCTGTGGAAATCATGGGCAGGGTCGGAAGTGTTTTTGGCTTGTTAGAAGCTTTATTGATCATCATCACTACCGCAATTGTCGGTGTTTCAGCTCATTTCATTTCGATTCGGTTCGTGGTGATTTCAGGTTCAATGCTCATGTTTGCTATATCCATTTTATTGTCCATGCTTAGTATGAAGGCCTCGAAGAGCAGGTATTATCAGGTTGGAAAGGCAGAGGTCAAAGCGGGGGGAAAGATGTAAGTTTAAAGGGGGATTATCCCATTTTATTATCCTAAAGGCATGTAAATGGAACATGCCTTTATAAAAGTTCATTGAATGAATGTCCGTAATTGGCTGATGAAGTTCAGGATTTGAAAATGAATTTTCGCCATTTCTTCAGCCGTTTGCTCTTCGCAATTCTCCAGCCACTCCTGTATAACGCCTAAAATCGCAGATGTCATGAAGGCGTGCATATACATGCGGAATGCTTCATCTTTAGCTGCTGGATGCTGGCTGATCAAACGCTCCAATAGTACTTCACCGAACACAAGCTTTATTTTTTTTGCAAAAGAAGGATCTCCCTTATCTCCAAGAATGGCCCTTAATGCGTGCGCATGTTCACTGATGAATTGAAAAATTGCTACGAAAGGCGGGTAAAGTTGTTGTTGATGGAGAGCCAAAAAAGCCTCTTTCGGCAAAATGGCAGTAATTCGAGTTTGAAGTTCATTTAACAATTCCTGCTGTAAGTGATCCATCAATTCATATTTATCTGTGTAATGCAAATAGAATGTGCCCCGATTAATGTTGGCGCGCTCTGCAATTTTCTTCACTGAGACATGTGAGAACCCCTCTGCTTCAACGAGTGCAATAAAATGATGTTGTATCTGCTTTTTCGTCTTTTGTACCATATCCTCATGAAATTCCGCCATTGAATGTCTCCTCACTAAACATTTTTCGAAATGTGTTGATTGTATTAGACTAAAAGCTACCTTAGAATGATGATACACTCAACACCGTGTTAATTAAAGAGGGAGGATGTGTGTACAATGAAAAATGCGATTTCCATTGAAGGAATTGCTAAGGGTTTTCATCATAAAAAGGTCATTCAGCCATTGAGCCTGAATATTGAAAAAAGTGGAATTTTTGGCTTGTTAGGTCCATCCGGATGCGGAAAGACGACCTTGATTAAAATGATTGTCGGATTGATTAAGCCCGATGCTGGTAAAGTCACGGTTCTGGATCATGAAGTGCCAAATGAAGCACTGTTAATGGATGTCGGCTATATGGCACAATCCGATGCTTTATATACAGATCTGACGGGTGCTGAAAACCTCGAGTTTTTTGCGAAGCTATACCGTTTTTCGAAAAAGGAACGAAGGGAACGCATTCAATATGCAGCTGAAATCGTACAGTTGACGAGTGACTTGAACGTTCGGGTTGCGTATTATTCCGGGGGGATGAAACGCCGTCTGTCACTGGCGGTTGCACTCATCCAAAATCCGGAGATTCTCATTTTGGATGAACCGACAGTGGGAATGGACCCTTTGCTGAAACGATCCATTTGGCGGGAACTTGAGCGTTTAAGAAATGAAGATCATAAGACGATCATCATCACGACGCATGTGATGGATGAGGCGGAGCGATGCGATAAACTGGCGATGCTGCGTGAGGGTGAAATCATCGCATCAGGAACCCCGGCGGCTTTAAAAACACAATATGGAGCGGAAACGCTTGATGATGTTTTTTTAAGGATTGGAGGTGGCCTAAAATGAGAATTGCCTCTCTTGTTACGCGGATTACACAGCAGATGCGCCGGGATCGAAGGACGCTCGCTTTATTTTTCCTCGCTCCATTGCTCATTTTAACGCTCATGTATTTTATTTTCGATACAGAAGCGAGTGATTTGAAAATCGTTGTTACAGGCAGTAATGAAGCTATGGTTAAAGTATTGAAACAAGCGGATTTTCAAGTAACGGCTGCTGAGGAATTTTCACAGGGGAAAATGATTGAAAATGATACAGATGGCTGGCTGCAGGTTGAAAATGGCAAGATAAAACTGACACTATTGAACGACGAACCTAACCGTGCAAAGGCCGTTCAAATGCAAATGATGCAAGGGCTGCAAGGGAATGGAAAAAATACACCCTCAATTGAGAAGCAATATGTATACGGGGATGCCAAAACAAAAGGTTTTGATACGTTCAGTCCGATGCTCGTCAGCTTTCTCGTGTTCTTCTTTGTATTTTTAATAGCAGGGATTGCACTTTTGAAGGAGCGAACAAGTGGTACGTTGGAACGGTTGCTTGCTACACCGATTAAACGATACGAAATCGTAGCGGGGTATGTAATCGGATATGGCATATTTGCGCTCGTTCAAACCTTAATTGTCGTACTATATGCTGTAAATGTGTTGGATATCGTCCTTGTTGGCTCCATTTGGCTCGTTTTATTAACGAATATACTTGTCGCGCTTGTTGCATTATCGCTTGGTACATTACTATCGAGTTTCGCAACATCTGAATTCCAAATGGTACAATTCATTCCGTTGGTCATCGTGCCGCAAGTCTTCTTCACAGGGATTTTCCCATTGGATGGCATGGCAGACTGGCTGCAAAAAATCGGCAAGGTCATGCCGCTCTATTACGCATCGGATGCCATGAACGGGATTATGTACAAAGGTTTCACTTTCAATGAGGTTTTACTGGATTTACTCATTCTCCTGGCATTTTCCGTCGTTTTTATAACCATCAATATTATAAGTTTAAAAAAATACCGTGCACTATAAAATGAACATCAATAAACAAAAAAGCCGGATTCCTGGAAAGTGAGGAACCGGCTTTTTTTGTTCTGCCGGATGAAGGTCGAATTATCCTTCGTTTCGGTTGATTTATTCGAAAGAACTTCCCCTTGACGAACATACCGGCAGTTTTCTAAATGACAGGTGTATGTAGTTTGTTGACGGCTTGTTAAAGATGTCCTAGGATATAATGATATGCATTGATTTGGAGAGAAATAGAAGGGGGAGTTACATGTCTCGAAAATCCGCCATGCTTTCCCTTTTGCTGTCGCAAGCCCTGTTTTTGTGCGGTTTACCTCTTTTCCTTCAGCTTCTATTATATTTGAATCCTTTGGTGATCATGGTTGTTTGGTTTTGTATACTTCTTTTCGTTTCGTTTGCGGTCCTTTATTTTCGAGGTGAAACGGTGATGATTCCGCGCCTTTTGTGGCAGGCAGCCTTGATTTGCTACAGTTTATCATTATTGGTTTTGCTGTTCTTCCGACCAAAAGGGCAGGTTTATTCGTATAATTTGATTCCTTTTTCTACGATACTTTCATATTTATCGAACGAAATGAACGGGCTTGTGTCATTTTATAACCTTAGCGCCAATGTGGGTCTGTTCATTCCATTCGGGCTGTATTTGTTGTCCAGGGATGGGAAAGAGCCATCTGCTTTAAGGAAATTTCTTTATCCATTCATAACGATCTCAGGTATTGAAATCTGTCAGCTCGTTTTTCGGCGCGGAAGTTTGGATGTCGATGACCTGATACTGAATATGATGGGTGTTTATTTGGGGTACGTACTGTATCCTTTGTTCACGAGTGTGGTAGTGTTCCGTTCTGGAAAAAGTAAAAGGGTGCAGAGGCAGTAAATCTCACTTCAAGGGTAAAATGCTGAACAAATTAACTTGGGGCCTGAAAGGGAATGCGGTTCCTCGCCAAGATTATAAATAACTATGATACTCAATAGATTTGGAGACATCCTATCGTTAAACGATTTGATGTCTCTTTTTTTGGTTTGAAATAAGGAACGGCTTAAGGATTGAACATGCCTGTTCCAAAAGAAACTGAGGTTTCTTTACAATCGTTATAAAATAAACTATTGTAAAGAAAACCTAACATTTAGTCTAAATTATTGTTCGAAATCATTATGTATAGAGGAAGGTATAGGGAAATATGGGTGTAAAGTATAGAATGGTCGTAGAACAAATGGAGAAAGAAATATTAGAAGGAACATATACATTAAATACTAAGTTACCTACTGAAGAAGAGTTGATGAAGAAGTTCGATGTCAGCAGGAATACCATAAGAAAAGCAATCAATATATTGGCTGAACAGGGTTATATTTATCAAGTTCAAGGAAGCGGGATATTCCTAAGGGAATTTTCCAGACCTGGCTGTATTTCGATGAAGAATATGAATGGCTTAACGAAACAGTTTGAAAAGGATGAAATGACAAGTGAAGTGTTGAAGTTAGATTTAATAGAAGCTGATGAAAAATTGGCCGAAAAAATGAAATGTAATCTGAAAACCAAAATCTATAACCTCAAACGGGTTAGATGCTTAAATGGTGAACCCATTGTAATAGAAGAGTCCTTTTTCAATAAAGATATCATCCCCATCATAAATAAAGAAATCGCAAATGGTTCCATTTATGAATATATAGTCGAGGATTTGAAGCTGAATATTGGTTTTGCAGATAAAATCATTTCGTGTGAGAAACTAAATGATGATGATGCAAAGCTTTTGGACTTGCAACCAGGAGATCCGACTTTAATTGTAGAAAATACGGTGTTTTTAAAAGCAGGAGTCGTTTTTGATTTTTCGATTGAGAAATATAATTATACTTCCGCAAAACTATTAACATTGACAAATTAAAATGCTTTGAAAAAAGAGCGACTGCATTTAATTGGCAATCGCTCTTATTATTTATTCAGCAGTATAAATGGGCCAACTCCAAAACACCTCACCGTGTGCAATAATGTAGCGATCCAAGAAAATTACACAATTAAGGTTTAGAGACGAAAGATCTGTAAACTCCATAAGTTTCTCTTTGTATCTATTATTTGATAGCGATCATTCAATAGGTGGGCAATCGGAATCCCATGTTCACTCAGGTAGTCAATTTCTTGAACCTCTTTTATTTCATCTAAACTAAAAACATGAAGACCGCCCCCTATTTTTTCACCGTCGTCACCCGAGTAATTCATATATTCTTGCCCCATTATGGAGTGTTAAGAACGCCTTGTAATCTTCAGGGAGTTTGATGTTATTTACAAAATTCCGGGTATTCCTCTTTTTATCATCAGAGAAACTGCTATTCGTATCTGTCACTCTGCCATTTAATTTTTTTATCCGCAAAGAATTCTTGTAAAAGTTCTGCAAACTTGATATTGTGAAAGTGCCATTTATATCCAATTAAACAGTCTTTAATTTAATTTTTTTGGTAAAAAAACTAGGGTAAGAGGGCGATGAATTATGAAGGTAGCCCCCTATTTTGGTGACACTTTTCGCAGATAAAGTAAAAGTTAAGAACCTGCAAATTGAAATATTTATCTAGTGATTTGTCATATATGAATTCATAGGAGGAATATTAAATGTTTCCTAATTTAGAAACAGACAGACTCATCTTGAGAGAAATAACTCATGAGGATGCAGGTGCCATTTTTTCTTGTTTTTCTAACGCTAACGTCATACGTTTTTATGGTCAAGATAAATTAGAGAGCGTCGAACAAGCTAGCGGATTTGTAGATTTTTTTTCTAAAAGTTTAAAGGAAAAAAGAGGAATAAGGTGGGGGATCGAAAGAAAAGGAGAAAAAGGGTTAATAGGAACAATTGGATTTAATGCTTGGTCTCCTAAACATAAACGGGCGGAAATAGGCTACGAAATCCATCCTGACCATTGGAAAAAGGGATATATGGCTGAAGCAGTCTCGAAAATTCTTTTATACGGCTCGGAAACTCTAGGATTAACGAGAATTGGTGCTGTAGTTTTTATTGAAAATGTACCGTCAAACAATTTACTTAAGAAAATGGGATTTCAACAAGAAGGAGTCCTAAAAAACTATATGTATCAAAATGGTGAAGTATATGATACAAATGTTTACTCTTTTCTTCCTGAAAAATAATGTATGTAAGAAAGACACGTAATCATCATAATAAGGTTTTATGCATGAACACATGACTGAGGAGTTTAAATACCACAGTCATGTGTCTTTTTATTGTTCATGTTGAATGAACAAACAATGCAGGCTCGTTATTTAGTCGGCTTACATTGTAAGATATTTAATTATTTTGGAAGTCTACTGTCGTGCATGAGATAAGAAAAAATTTTAGATGCATCTAAGAAACTAATAGATTCAGGAAATTTATCATGAAGGGCACAAGCTGCTAGCTTATAATTTTCTTGAAAATCAAACATTTTCACATGAAATTTGGTGTCATTCAATGTGCTTTCTTCGAAATGGATCGACGTTACTTGTCGGTTTTGACGGGCGTAAAAGCTGTTTAATGGAATACTTAAGCCTTTTCCGATATTTTTTATGACACTTTCTTTTATCGTCCAGAGTTTGTAAAAATAATCCTTTTTACTAGTTGTTTCCTTCATTTCTCGGCTTTCAAAAGAGTGAAAAAATGAAATTAAAGCTTCATAGTCTATATCTGTCATTAGTTCAATATCTATACCCACTCGTTTAGTATCGACAATGCAAACAACCCAACTGCCAGAGTGTGAGACGTTAAAATGGAAAGCTGCTTCATTACAATATGGTTTGCCATATTCATTTCGTCGTATCACAAGGGGGATGAAAGCCTCTTTCTGGTTCTGGAGATAGATATAGTGAATTAATAATTCACCGACTACAGTTCTAACACTATCTTTATAGTGTTTAAAATTTTTTGCTTTCCTTAGGGTTTGTTTTGATAAAATGTGATTGTATGTTGTGTATTCAAAATTAAATTCATTAATACCCTCAATGTTAACTGCGTAAATTTCCATTTTGAATTTCTCCCTTTACTAACAAAACTAGATTTTTTCAGTTTCTGCATTTTCATCTAACAAAGCGATATGCTGCTTTTCCTTATTATCTATTTCTTATGTATCATAACTTCTTTTTTTAGTTTACATCCTATTATTATGAATGCCTTAAGGAATAGCATGTTTCGTTTCTTGAAAAAATTGTATAATTTCATCTTAATCTATAACTGTAAGGTTTCAAACTAAAAAAAGAGAGAAAAGTGTTAATACATAGAGTAACTTCGGCTAAGGTTGCTGACTTCAATAGGTAAACTATTCCAAATGTGATTTGGTATAATTATAACTAACAGTTTGCTTTTTGTGGAAATGCATGACGGGCAATACTATTTAAGGAGGCATTTTTTCATGGAATTAACGATTATTAATACGTTTACAGATCAACCTTTTAAAGGGAACCCTGCTGCTGTCTGTCTTCTTAGCGGGGGAAAGGACAGTGAGTGGATGCAACGAATAGCTAAAGAGGTTAATTTACCTGTTACTGCGTTTATTCACCTTCATAATGATGAATGGCAGCTGCGTTGGTTCACACCTTCGATTGAAATCCCGATTTGTGGACATGGGACGTTGGCAAGCTCTTTCTTTTTGTGGGAGAAAGGATACGTACCAAGGAATGAAGCAATTGTCTATCAGACAAAAAGCGGGATTCTCACTGCCAAATTCGTGGATGGGATGGTTCAATTGGAATTTCCGTCATTAATGGAGCAGGAGACCGCTGCCCCGGATTTACTGATAAAGGCTTTGGGCGTTGTGCCTACGTATGTTGGTCAAAACAAATGGGATTATCTAGTCGAAGTTCAATCAGAGGAAATCGTAAGGAACTTAAAACCAGATATCGATTTGATTGCCCAATTACCGACTCGGGGTGTCATTGTAACGAGTCGATCGAATCTCAATGAATATGATTTCGTCTCTCGTTTCTTTTCCCCTGCCCAAGGCCTTGACGAAGATTATGTTACGGGCTCTGCCCATTGTTGTCTGGGGCCATATTGGGAAAGCAAGCTGGATAAAAATATCTGTATTGCCTATCAGGCATCGGAAAGAGGAGGGCTAGTCAAGGTTGAAGTAGCGGAGGACACAGTTAAACTTTCTGGCCATGCCGTGACAGTATTCGAAGGGAACTTGACTATTTAACGCTTGGTCACGGATGAAAATCATTTTAAACGTGAGGTCAAGCTCAGAGGGTCAATATTCTTTGAGTCTATGAAAAATACGGACACTGCAAAATGATAAACGAGCCGGAGCAAGGATTCTGTTCCGCTCGTTTTTAAAATGGGCCATGTGTTACCTTGCGAATCGCCGGGCGGCTGCCACGCATAGTACAACGGCAATATTCACAGCTACGAGTGCCGGACTGACTTTCTCATTTAGAATCATAGCAGCAAGGAGCAGCCCAAAAAAAGGTTGAAGAAGCTGTAGCTGCCCAACCGCTGCAATACCGCCCTGGGCGAGACCGCGGTACCAGAACACGAAGCCGATGAGCATGCTGAATAAAGACACATAAGCAAGGCTGAAGAGAGCAGGATCACCGATGTCCGCCCACGAGTCCGGCGTATAATAGAACGAGAGTGGCAGCATAAGGGGAAGCGATAGAACGAGAGCCCAAGAGATCACCTGCCAATTCCCAAGCTTGCGTGAGAGCCGAGCTCCTTCTGCATAACCGAGACCACATACGATGATGGAAGCCAGCATGAATGCGTCACCGATCGGCGATGATTCCCCATTTTGGATTAGGGCAAAACCTGCGACCAGGAAGCTGCCTGCAACTGAAAAGATCCAGAAGGAGGGTCGAGGCCGTTCACCCCCCCGAAGTACCCCAAAGATCGCCGTCGAGAGCGGAAGAAGCCCAATGAAGATAATGGCATGCGCAGACGTGACATATTGCAGGGCCAAGGCTGTCAGCAACGGGAAACCAACCACCACGCCAAATGCTACCACCAATAAAGGAACGATATCGCTTCTGACAGGACGTTGCTGCCGGAAGATGAAAAGGAGAGCGCCAGCCAATACGCCAGCTATCGCAGCGCGGCAGACGGTGAGGAATAACGGATCGAAATCCGCTACAGCCAATCGTGTCGCAGGTAGCGAGCCGCTAAAGATCAGTACGCCAAGAAAACCATTCATCCAACCATTTGCTGCTTTGTTCATTACAATCACTCCAAATCATGTTTCTTCTTGATTAAACTCCTTTAAATGACTAAATCAATTTTTTATCTAGATCCTCTTATTAACCCTTTCATAATGGATTACAATGACTATAAACTTACATTGACCTTTAATAAACAGCCAGTTTCCTTAAATAAAACCATGCCAGTTAGGAGGAATCATATAAATGGATATCACGTTTTTTTTAAATCGAAATCTAGACATTCCACTTTATCAACAGCTCTATCAGCTCTTCAAAAAAAATATGCATGAGGGCCGTATTCAAAAAGGAATGAAACTCCCTTCAAAAAGGTTGCTAGCCACTCAGCTTTCAATTAGCCAAACGACTGTAGAACGGGCTTACGAACAGCTTGCTGCTGAAGGCTACATTGTGAGCAAGCCGAGAAGCGGCTGGTTTGCTGATTATAATGATTCTGATTTTATCCTTGTTAAAATGCCAAGCACCTCATCCATTAAGCCAAAAACAGAAGAGAATGAACAATCGATTGATTTTCATTATGGCAATGTGGATTGTGCCCACTTCCCTTTTTCCGCTTGGCGAAAAAGCATGGTCAGTAGTTTAGATCAATATGGTCAACAGCTTTATCGGCCAGGGAATGTTTTAGGAGAACTTGAGCTGAGAACACTCATTGCAGAATACTTGTATCAATCGCGCGGCGTCAATTGTCAACCTGAACAGGTCATCTTAGGGGCTGGGAACCCTGTTCTGATGCAGATCTTGTGCCAAGTCTTCGGCCCGAACATTTCCATAGGGTATGAAGATCCGGGTTTTCCGAGAACGAGAAAGATTTTTGAAGTCAATCATATGAAGATTCTTCCCATACCAGTCGATGATGAAGGAATCTGTATCCAAGAAATCCGAAAAGAGAAGCCGAGCCTTGTGTATGTAACGCCATCTCATCAATTTCCACTCGGAACAATTATGACGATTAACAGAAGAATGCAGCTGCTTAAATGGGCGGCAGAAAATCAATCATTTGTCATCGAGGACGATTATGACGGCGAATTCAGATACAGCGGACAGCCGATCCCCTCCTTGCAAGGTCTTGACCAGCATGACCGTGTCATTTATATGGGCACTTTCTCTAAATCTCTTCTCCCTTCAATGCGTATTAGCTATATGATTCTTCCGTTACCTCTTTTAGAAAAAGGCAGTGAAATCACTTCCTTATATAAGCAAACGGTGTCCTCTCACAATCAACTGACGCTTGCTGAATTTATTAAAAAGGGCGAATGGCAAAAACACATCAACCGAATGAGAAAGCTGTACCAAAAAAAAAGAGCCATATTATTAGAGACCTTACAAAGCGAATTAGGAGGGCAAGTGAAGATTCGGGGAGGAAACTCGGGGCTGCATATCTTGCTTGACGTTTACTCACCATTTAGTGAAAAAGAGCTCATTGAGAAAGCAAAAGAGCATGGCGTGAAAATTTATCCTGCCTCTCTTTTTTATAAAAGACAACCGCCGGCAACCACAGTCTTAATTGGATTCGCAGGTGTTTCTGAAGACAACATACAAGAGGGCATAAAAAAACTGAAAGCTGCTTGGATAATATAACAGCTTTTGGTTTTGATTACGATATCTACTTTTCCTTTAGAAAAGACGGTTTAACGATCAAATATAACTACTGCAAATAACCAGAGCTAACAAAGTGATACTCTCCTTTTTTGGTCAATTGTAAATTTAGGTATAAAGACCAAAGGTGGTTTTAATAAGGAGTGATACTATTTTACTACTGAATAATTTTATTGGTATATCATCTATAAGGTAATGGGTATTTTGGGGTGATTATAATGATAATATTCTGTTAAAATTTCACTTTAGATTGTAAATTTGTTTTAAAATTGGATTTTTTTGTTGTAATATAGGATATACACGGATCTTTAGAGGAAAAAAGTAGGGGGATTTGTGTATAAGTAATTAAATTTATCTAGATTCAATTTTTTGAAAAGTATGTCAACTCTATGGGTATGTTAGCAATATGTTATATCAGTATAGAACATATGGGGGGATTAACTATAATGGGGAAAAAGAAAATCGTAAAAATTGCAACAGCTACCATAATGGCTGCGACAACGATCGTAGCAGTAGCACCTGCACCATCAGATGCTGCCACTAGCCTGAATAGTAAAATTAAAACGGCAAAGGCCACTATCAAAAAACCATTCGACACCTATTTCTACTCTTCTAAACTCACTTCCGTGTCCACTGTTGAGAGACAAATCAAGTCAGCAAAACAAGCAAAAAAAGACATCAACTCTACCATTAAAAAATCAATGTTAAGCAAAAAAGAAAAAGATGCCAAATACAAAGAAATCGAAGCTTATGATAAGTACATCACTCGTTCAGAGGGATATGTAAAAGGGTATAAAGCGGCAGAAAAAGCAAAGGCTGCCAATGATAAATCGATTAACGCCCTTATGAATTCAATCATTGCCAAGAAATCAAATGATATCAGGGATCAATACAATGCATTGGATAAAGCTGTGAAAAAGACAGACAAAGCCATTAAAGATACGGTTTACGGTGCGAAAATCGAAAAGCTTTTATACGATAAATTCACTAAATCGACCAAAACAGCTTTGAACGGTGACCTGAAAGTGCCGTACTACTATGAAAAAGTTGCTTACTGGGTGACGAAAGGTGATTTAAAAACCGCAGACAAGCGGATGAATACCGTTTCTTCGCAGTTGAAAAAGGTCAGCAAAACATCCAAACTCGGAAAAGCCATACATGCTTATGTGAAAGAAGTGAAAGGCAAGTATGATGATGCGGTATATGCAGAAAAGAAAAAAGAAGTGGCAAAACGGGTCAATGCCTATGTAGCTCTTGCCAATGGGGAACTTAAAACGAAAGAACAGATAAACGCAGCTAAAAAAGCGAAAGCTGCCATCAATTTAAATGGAATCAAGGAGTCTGACCGTAAGGATTTTCAAGCTAAAATAGCATTGGCGGATCAGAAAGTTGCCGCTGCTGAAGAAGCTTTGAAAAATCCAGCGAAGGCAATCACGCTTTCCTTGATGCATACGAATGACACGCATGCCCACTTGGACAATGTGGCCAAAAGGGTGACAGCTGTTAAAGAAGTGCGTAAGAGTAAGCCGCAAGCTATTTTGGTTGATGCTGGTGACGTATTCTCGGGAACACTCTATTTTAATGAATTCAAAGGGCAAGCGGATCTTCACTTCATGAATTTAATGAAATACGACGTCATGACATTCGGGAATCATGAGTTTGATTTGGGATCAAGCGCTGAGGGGCATCAAGCTTTGGCAGACTTCATTAAAGGGGCACAGTTCCCATTTGTCAGTTCGAATGTGGACTTCTCCAAAGATGATAAATTTAAGGGACTATTCTCGGACTTGATTTCAAGTAAGCCGGAGCAAGGGAAGATATACAATGGAATCGTAAAACTAGTGGATGGTCAAAAGGTAGGTTTCTTCGGGCTTACAACTGAAGAAACGAAAGATATCTCAAGTCCTGGAAGTATAGAATTTGAAAACTATCTTAAAGAAGCCGAAAAAGCGGTCAAGGCGTTCAAAGGCATGGGGGTCAATAAGATAGTTGCCGTATCCCATATTGGTTACGATGACAATCCAGCTTATGACAATGATTTAACATTAGCTGCCAAGGTCAAGGGCATCGATGTGATTGTGGGCGGACATAGCCATACGCAGTTAGACGCTCCCGTTGTTATTGACAAGGATGATAAAGGGAAAACGAAAGAGCCGACTGTCATCGTTCAAGGGTATCAATATAGCGACTATTTAGGAACGATCGATGTGAATTTCGATAAGGAAGGCAAGATTGTCGGACAAGCCGGACAGCTGATTAAGCTTTCTGAAAAACAGGATGATGCCGAAGCGGCAAAAGTTCTCGAAACATACTCCTCGAAGATTAAGGAGCTGAAGGAAACGAAGACTGGTGCATCAGCTGTGAAGGCATTGGAAACCCCGCGTGATGCAGGAGATGCAACGAAACCGAGTGTTCGTAAAAATGAAACCGAACTGGGAAATTTAATTACGGACGGAATGCTTAAAAAAGCAAAAGAATTTAATAAGGATGCGGTCATTGCTTTCCAAAATGGCGGTGGCATCCGCGCTGGCATTGATCAAGGTGAGATCACTTTAGGGGAAATCCTGACCGTTTTACCGTTTGGGAATACGCTGGCAACGATGAAGCTTACGGGTGCAGAAATCAATGAAGCATTAGAGCATAGTGTAAGCCTCGCTCCTAAGGAAAATGGCGGCTTCCTGCATGTATCAGGGATGAAATTCAGCTACGATAGTTCGAAGGAACCAGGCAATCGGGTGACAAAGGTTGAAGTCCTGGGACAAGATGGAACATATTCCGAATTGGATGCAACCAAGGAATATGTCGTGGCGACCAATGCATTTACAGCTAAGGGCGGGGATGGATTCTCCGTTTTCAAGAAGGCTTATGAAGAAGGAAGAGTGACGGATATCGGACTTGCTGATTGGGAGAATCTACGGGATTATGTAAGCGGGCTGAAAACTGTCGATCCAAGCATTGAAGGACGCATCAAAGATGTGGCCGGTAACTCTACAGACCCGACTTTGGTATTGGCTAAAGACTTTGGCGGAACGGCTGATGCGCCAAAAAACCATGAAGGTAATGTAGTTGTGGATATCACGGATATCGCTTCATTGGAAAATGCAGTGGTTAAAGGGAATCTTACATTAACAGGAACTCCATCAGATAGCTTTACCTTTTCAAATGTTACAGTCGAAGGCAATTTGGATTTATCGGGGCTTAACGGTAAAACCGTGAGCATGAACGGTGTCACGGTGAAAGGTGAAACCATTTTTTAAGCGATATTCAAATGATTGCTGCACCTACGTAAAAAGTTGGAGGGGTTGAGATCTTGAAGAAGAATGGGATAAGCAAGCTTTTCTTTGCCATATTGATCGTGCTATCAACGGTTTTGCCATATGCAGCCGCTGCAAAAGCGGAAGGGACAATAACGGTAACGGAAGCGATTAATAATAACAGCGGAACGGCAACGGTGAAGGGATACATCGTCGGTACAGCTAAAAGCGGTACAAGCTATCAACATACATCGCCTTTTACTGAAGGTACGAATATAGGTATTGCAGATAGTCCGGATGAAAAGGATGTAAAGAAAATCATGCCTGTTCAGCTTCCAGCCGGAAATATCCGAACGGCTTTGAATCTAGTCGAACATCCGGATTTACTCAAAGCACAGGTGACGATTACGGGGAAGCTGGAAAAATATTTTTCAGTACCAGGTCTGAAATCAGCAACGGATTACACAATCATCACTGATGGAGGAACACCTCCTGAACAGCCTGATGTGAAGGTTCTGGAATCCATCGCCGAGGCCCGCACGAATACGGAAGATGTTGTGCAGGTTGATGGGGTGGTCACCACAGGGCTTGGATATTGGGGAGGAAAAGGCTTTTATATTCAAGATGAAACGGCTGGGCTATATGTATATGGTTCTTCATGGCCTGAGGATGTAAAGCAAGGGGATAAGGTTCGTTTAATCGGACAAGTATCCGCTTATAATAAGGAATTACAAATTCAACCAACTTCCCTTAAAGTCGTTTCTTCTGGGAATGAACTTCCTGAAATCCAAAAAATTGATGCGGCTGGCGTCAATGGGGAAACACAAGGTGAGCTGGTCACCATTGAAAAAGCGACCATTACAGAATTGGCCGCATCGGGAACATATGGAACATTCGAATTCAAGGCGGCAGATACTAAAGGGAACTCTGTTATCGTTCGCCATGATAACCGGAACGGGTCGAATTATGAAGATTTCCTGAAGAGCTTTAAAGAAGGGGATGTCATTTCCGTAACCGGAATATCATCGCAATTCAATGACACGTATCAACTGAAGCCACGTGGTCTTGAAGATTATGAACTGGTGAACAAGCCAGCAGTTTACACGGATATTTTCCCTGGTACGGTAAGTGAAAATACAAAAGTATCACTTGATTCGGGTTGGGAAGAAGCGAAGATCCATTATACGCTGGATGGATCCACTCCGACGTCTTCAAGTGCATTGTATACAGAACCTATCATTTTAACGAAAGATACTGTCATCAAGGCAATCGCTGTCAACGACAAGACATCGGAAGTTTTCACATTTGCCTATACCGTTACCAAAACCAATGATTTGAAGATTCGTGACATCCAGGGAATGAATCATTTTTCATCATATGAGAATCAGCTCGTCTCAGGTGTGGAAGGTGTCGTCACTTATGTAAAAGATGCGAATAACTTTTACATGCAAGATCTGAATCCAGATAAGGACTTAACGACTTCAGAGGGAATACTTGTTTACAACAAAGCGCATGGCCTAAAAGCGGGAGATCATGTCAAAGTGGCCGGTAAAGTCGTTGAGTGGTATGTCGAAGGATACGCTGAAATGAAAACGACGGATCTGCCAACAACTGAATTGACTAATACGACTATTGAAAAGCTTGGCACTGCAGCGATACCAGAACCGATCGTCATTGGAAAAGATGTCATTCCGCCGTCTGAGAACATCGATGATGATAGATTGACAGACTTCAATCCGACTGAAGATGGCATTGATTTCTATGAGAGTTTGGAAGGAATGCTCGTGCAAGTATATAACCCGAAAGTGGTCGCTCCCCAAGACTATGGTGAATTGGTCGTGATCCCAGGGAATATGGAAACGAGCACTGCAGTTAGAGGTGTCAAAATAACGGAAACGGATTTCAATCCTGAAAGAATAACCCTCGATATGGATGATGAATCATTTGTGGCGAAAACTGGTGATTCTTTTGAAGGCTCGGTTACGGGTGTCATCAGTTATGGATATAGCAACTATAGGGTATTGACGGATAAAAATAAGCTGCCGGCGCTAAAGGATGGCGGAACGGTTCGGGAAGTGACTTCCCTAGAGAAGGATTCCGATAAACTATCGATCGCTTCCTATAATATCGAGAATTTCTCCACTCAAACCGCTAACTCGAAAGTTGAGACGATCGCAACATCCATCATAACTAATCTTAAACAACCCGATATCATCGGCGTAACGGAAATGCAAGATAATGATGGTGCAACAGATAGCGGGACAACGGATTCTGCTCAAAGTGCCAAGAAATTGACCGACAAAATAAAAGAGTTGGGCGGCCCGCAATATCAATTCATCGATATCGCTCCAGAAGATAAACGTGATGGCGGGGCACCTGGCGGGAATATCCGTGTAGGCTTTTTATACAATGTCGACCGTGTCAAATTAACGGAGGGAACGAAAGGAACGGCGACTCAATCCGTTGCCTTCAAAGATGGAAAACTTTCATTGAATCCTGGACGAATCGAGCCTACAGATCCTGCCTTCACTTCGAGTCGGAAGCCTTTGGCCGCTCAATTCGAATTTAAAGGGGAAAATGTAGTGGTGGTGGCCAATCATTTTAATTCGAAGGGCGGCGATCAGCCACTATTCGGGAGAAACCAACCTCCTTTCCTTTCAAGTGAGACGCAAAGGCTTCAAATTGCCTCCATCGTCAATCGGTTCGTCAGTGATATCAAGTCACAGGATGCCAAGGCGAATATCGTCTTACTTGGAGATTTTAATGATTATGAATTTTCAGCTCCGCTTAAAACATTAAAGGGTAAAGATTTAACTAATATGATCGAGAAAGTCCCTTTTGAAAAACGTTATTCATACACATATCAAGGCAATTCACAAGTACTGGACCATATCCTGGTATCGAATAATATGGCGGCAGCCACGAAAGTCGATATTGTCCATATTAACTCATCCTTCATGGAAGTGCATGGAAGGGCAAGCGATCACGACCCTGTATTGATTCAAACCGCTTTAACTGAATCAGGGGGAGTTGAACCCGCTGCTCCGGAAAAAACGTATCATTTAACAAACGTTAAAACAAAAAGGCTTACAATTGCTTCACCTAGTGTTTTGATCGATCTTGACGAAACATCCAACATCGAAGAAGGTATCTGGTTAAAAGGTTCCTATGCTGTACTCAAAGGCCTTGGGCTGAAGAATGCAACTGTGGCTGTCAAACCGGATAAGGAAGGTGCAATCATTGATTTTGGAGGCATGGCGGTGAAGGAAGTCATCATTGATAACGCCAATGTAAAAGAAATCAGGGGCGCTGAAAATGTTCAGAAATGGTCTGTAACGGAAGGTGTCGACACTAAGAATATCAAGTTTTTCGATTCAAAAGGGGAAGCAATTGCTTCTCCTTTCGACCCTAAAGAAAATCATGCGCCCGTCGTAACGAAAAAACTGGAAAATCTTGAAGTGAAAACCGGTTCCAAGGTCACTATCGATTTGAGTGAGCACTTCTCAGATCCGGATGAAGATAAACTGACCTTTTCATCCACGATCGGTACAGTCACCGGCCCGACATTAACCCTTCCTGCAAATGAAGATGGAACATACCTTGTCGCAGTCAAGGCCGAGGACCAGCAATCGGAAGTGGTTGCCCGTTTCACGCTGACCGTATCGAATGATAAGCCGCTTGAAGCTTATTATGAAACGGCGGCAGGAAAAACCGGAACGGAATTGAAATCGGTTCTTCACACGATAATCAAGGGTCATACGATGTTATCTTATGATCAAGTGTGGAATGCCCTTAAAGAAACGGATGAAGATCCGGATAACAAACAGAATGTCATCTTGCTTTACTCTGGAAAGTCTATTTCGAAGAACGCCAATGGAGGCAATGCCGGACAATGGAACCGTGAACATGTTTGGGCCAAGTCCCACGGTAATTTTGGAACAAGCAAAGGCCCTGGGACCGACCTTCATCACCTCCGCCCAGCTGATGTGACAGTGAATGGTAAACGGGGCCACCTTGATTTTGACGAGGGCGGTCAAACATATAGTGGCTGTGAATGTAAGTTTGATTCAGATTCATGGGAGCCGCCGGATCATGTTAAAGGCGATATAGCCCGGATGTTATTTTACATGGCCGTCCGTTATGAAGGAAACGGTGAGTTGGATCTGGAATTGTCCGATACAGTCAATACGTATCCAAAGCCGCTTCACGGAAAGCTATCGACACTTTTGAAATGGAATGATCTCGATCCAGTCGACGATTTCGAGAGCCACCGAAATGATGTAATTTATGACTGGCAGAATAACCGCAATCCATTCATCGATCATCCTGAATGGGCGTCCGAAATTTGGGGGGCCGCTGAATCCATGGATGTGAAAAAAGCGAGTTAGATCGGTTCTTATATTGAATGCAAGCTACACTACAGACTGTAGACAACCTCGATGAAAGTCGTGTTTGCCTATAGTCTTTTTTATTTCCAAATGAAGTTATTTTTTAATAAAACTTTTATAACGTTCGGTAAAAACATCGCAACTCTCCAAATGCACTCCTCTTTATCTCCATATAGATCCGGATTGGTCCTTATATCAAGAGAGGTATAAAAATGAATTTTATCAAACGTGCATTTTTAAGTGTACAAGCAAGAAAGGGAAAATCTCGCAAAATGTTGCAGAAACAGCGAGTGATCTCACTAGAAAAAAGTTGGGAGTTGATGTATTGCTAGGATTAAATCAAGATGAGCTTCCCAAATACATTGAAAAACAGAGAGAAGAAAAACCAAATGAACCAGTACGTTTTCAATTTCAATATTCTTCATAAAGGGTCAAGCAGTTAAACTCATTATTAAAAGGTGATTTAATTATTTCAAAATACTGAAAAATCAAACATTACTTCTGCTATAAAATTTAAAAAATTTTGATAGGTATGCATACCGATATATGTTAATATGAGAGATAAAATGAAAGGGTTTACATTCTAGGTAGAATAAAGATATCTTAATATAGTAAGAATTCATTTAATTCTACTCCTTATTTTTTCGTAGAGACACAGCCAACTATGGAACGAAAACAAAGGACCGATGATGTTGTTCTTTAATCGGAAAATCGCAAATGAATTAGTAGTTCTCCTATAAATATTAAGTCAAAGTATACTAACTATTCACTAAGAGGAGAGACGTTAATGGAAATTTTAAAAGGAACGGCCTTATTATTATTGGTACTTGGTTTATTTTCTTTATTCAGTTTTAAAGCCCCAAAAGGGATGAAAGCAATGGGTGCTCTTGCCAATGCAGCGGTTGCCGCTTTTCTCGTGGAAGCATTTCAGCGGTATGTCGGAGGGGATTTATTTAATATCAAATTCCTTGGAGAAGTAGGGGATGCGGCAGGTAGCATGGGAGGCGTTGCAGCGGCTTCACTTGTTGCATTAGCACTAGGGGTTTCCCCTGTATATGCTCTATTACTTGGTGTTTCATGTGCTGGTTTAGGTTTGCTGCCTGGATTTTTCGCCGGATATCTCGTTGCTTTCCTTGTGAAAGTGATCGAGAAAAAAGTCCCTGCTGGGCTGGATCTAATCGTTACAATCATCATTGCAGCACCGCTCGTTCGGTTTATTGGTGAGCATTTAACGCCTTTGGTCAATGCAACGCTTTTGAATATCGGAGGAATCATTACGGAAACGGCAAACAGTAATCCAGTCTTAATGGGAATCATTCTTGGCGGAGTCATCACCGTCGTCGCCACTGCACCATTAAGCTCGATGGCCTTGACAGCAATGCTTGGATTGACGGGACTTCCTATGGCAATCGGGGCCCTTGCCGTATTTGGATCATCTTTCATGAACTTAGTTTTGTTCGATCGCTTGAAATTTGGAGATAGAAGTACTACAATTGCGGTTGCGATAGAACCTTTGACACAAGCGGATGTCATATCTGCCAACCCGATTCCTGTGTATGCAACCAATTTCATTGGCGGAGCGGCTGCAGGTGTGGTCGTGGCCATGTTTGGTTTAGTGAATAATGCGACAGGGACGGCAACACCAATTGCAGGGTTGGCAGTTATGTACGGTTTCAATGACCCTATAAAGGTGACGATCACAGCTGGAATATGTGCAGTTGTGGGAGCAGCGGTTGGTTTCCTTGGCTCGATCGTGTTCAAGAATTATAAGATCAGGACCGTTTCACAAATAAGGGTGAATGAAGAGCAAAAAGCGGCATAATGAATGGCCGTTAAAAAAATCTATTGCCAGAAAAGGGGCATTGAACAATGAAATACAGATCTGCATTCGATATAATCGGTCCTGTTATGATTGGACCTTCTAGTTCACATACAGCAGGAGCTGCCAGAATCGGCAGAGTAGCACGGACATTATTTGGAAAACAACCGAAGAAAGCCATCATTTCTTTGTATGGTTCTTTTGCAAAAACCTACCGGGGACATGGTACGGATGTTGCTGTCGTAGGCGGGATTTTGGATTTCGATACGGATGATGAACGAATTCCCACTTCATTGACGATAGCGGAAGAAGCGGGTATGGAAGTTACCTTTACAATCGAGGATACGGTGATGGATCATCCTAATACAGTCAAGATCAGACTGTTCGACGAGGATAAAGAAATAGAGCTTGTTGGGATCTCCATTGGCGGGGGAACAATAGAAATAACGGAGTTGAATACGTTCAAGCTTAAATTGTCAGGTGAAAACCCAGCTATTTTAGTGGTACACAACGATGTGTTTGGAATCATATCTTCGGTTTCGACAGTATTGGCGAATCATGAAATTAACATTGGACATATGGAAGTTTCACGAAAAGAAAAAGGTCAAATGGCCCTCATGGTGATTGAAGTCGATCAGAAGATCAAGGGCGATATCATGAAAGAAATTGAGGGATTGGAAAACGTTTCGCAAGTCATAAGGATGGTTGAATGAGAATTTTTAAAAGTGTTGGTATAGATAAGGAGGTAAAAACATGTTCCGAAATGTAGCAGAGTTGGTTGAACTTGCTGAAAGTAAAAATGTAAAAATCGCGGAAATCATGATTTTACAAGAAATGGAATTCTCCGGCTTGTCGAGAGAACAGATCATTGAAAAGATGGACAGGAATTTGACAGTGATGGAACAAGCGGTGGAAAGAGGTCTGAAAGGGGTGCAATCCGTTACAGGCCTAACGGGCGGGGATGCCGTTCTTTTGCAAAATTATATCAAGACGGGCAAGGCTCTCGGAGGCAATTTATTATTGGATGCCGTCAGTAAGGCGGTTGCGACGAACGAAGTGAATGCAGCAATGGGGATGATTTGTGCTACTCCGACTGCCGGTTCTGCGGGCGTGGTTCCCGGTACGTTGTTTGCCGTGAAAGAAAAACTAAACCCGACCCGGGCAGAGATGATTGAATTTCTTTTCACCTCCGCTGCCTTCGGATTCGTGGTAGCAAACAATGCTTCCATTTCTGGAGCAGCTGGTGGCTGCCAAGCAGAAGTGGGCTCGGCAAGTGGAATGGCGGCAGCTGCGATTGTAGAACTGGCCGGCGGTACACCAAGTCAAGCCGCGGAAGCGATGGCAATCACACTGAAAAATATGCTTGGATTGGTTTGTGATCCAGTGGCAGGTTTGGTTGAAGTTCCTTGCGTGAAACGCAACGCAATGGGGGCATCCAACGCGATAACGGCAGCTGATATGGCACTTGCAGGCATTACGAGCCGCATTCCATGTGACGAGGTTATCGATGCCATGTATAAAATAGGATTGACCATGCCAGTTGCACTACGTGAAACGGCAGAAGGCGGCCTTGCTGCCACTCCGACTGGGCGTAGATTGGCAAAGGAAATATTCGGTTCATATAAATAAACATTCAGCCCCATTAACCAATTTGTTAATGGGGTTTTTAATTTTTTTAAAAAAAATTGGAGAATTTTGTAATTAAAAAAGGAAAATTAAGGAAGGTGGAGGGATATGGCGTTTACGTACACGGTGATAAGAACAGCTGTCAGGAAATCTGAACTATCAGTGAATATGGAGCTGTAGTAACTTTGTAAGTTATCATTTTCAATGATAAAATGAGTACGAAATTTACTTTGGAAAGGATTGATTCTTCATTAATTTTCTCGAATTAACGTACACGTCGGCAATGGAAAAAGCAATGTTTCAGGCTCATGGTATCGGCTATGCACTATATGCTCAAAAACTGGAGCAACGCATAATGGTTGAACAAGAACGGGAACAGGATTATCTACAAAGCAGGCGTATATCAGAGGAGATGAGATCCAATCTTTTTTTGGGGAGTTAATATCGATTTACTTGTCACAGATAACATAAAACGAAAAAATCAGATACAAACGAAAGAGCAATCTGAAGGTTGCTCTTTTTTCATTATTAACAGGGAATTTCAATGTAAAGAAGGAAGCAAACATTTTAAATAGAATGTATTTTTAAAAGAGGAGGATGATCCTGTTGGAGAGAAGAGCGTTAATTGTATCTGCATTACCGGAATATGAAGAAGAAATTGGGCGGTGGCTATGGTGTTTAGAAGATGTTCGCCGTACGCTTATAACGGAATTAACTGGAATCAGCCAAAATTCACTCGATTCGAAAATGGATGAAAGGCAAACGATTGGCTCGATGTTATATCACATAGCATTGGTCGAGGCAGATTGGTTATACGAGGAGGTACTTGTTACGGAATGGGATTCGGAAATCCGTGCTTTGTTTCCATTGGAATGCCGTGCTGATGATGGCTCCCTAACACATATTGAAGGACAAACATTAGAAGAACATTTCTACCGCCTTAATAAAGTACGTCAAGTTTTTCTTTCAAACTTCCGTTCAATGAATCTAACGGATTGGCGTAAACCGAGGGTGCTTGACCAATATGACGTCACGCCTGAGTGGGTCGTTTACCATTTGATTGAACATGAATCACATCATAGGGGGCAAATTTTTCAATTGCTGAAGAAATTACGAACGAATAAGAAGATACAAGAAATGGGATTTTAAATCCTGCTATCCAGCTATAGCCGGAGCTGCCTTTATCGCAGTTTTTTTTCCAATCATTATGAGATTATAGGTGTCCGTCAAATTGATAACAAAACGGTCAAATTACATATGTCGAGAGGACAATTCGACCTACCGGAAAATAAATCGACCTACAGGAAAAAAGTCCAGGAATTATTCCTGGACCGATTTTATATCATTTAATCAATTTGATGATTATGACCCGGACGTAAGATGCTGAAGGCATACCCAATGATTCCTCCGACTATTGCAGGGATGACCCACCCTAGCCCTGTATCGTACATTGGAAGGATTTTAGTGAAGAAATCATTGATGGACGAAATGTGAATCCCTGCTCCATTTAATCCATCCATTAAACTGATGATGAATGTTAAAAATAAGCTGCCTTGATAAACTTCAGGCCTTCCTTTAAACATGGAATGGAAAAATGTTAAGAAAATCAATACAATGGCCAATGGATAAATGGCTGTCATTACAGGTACGGAAATTGCAATTAACTCGGTTAGTCCAATATTGGCAATTATTGCACTAAATATCGATAAGCTTATTGCAATTGTTTTGTAAGGCAGCTTTGGAAATAATTTATGGAAGTACGTCGAGCACGATGTAATGAGTCCAACGCTCGTCGTTATACAAGCTACTGTGATCATCAATCCCAATAATAGCCCACCATATGCTCCAAAATAGTAATCCGAGACTTTTGCTAAGACATTGCCTCCATTATCCAAGTGTCCAAATTTCTCGACACTTGAAGCACCCATGTAAGAGAGAGCTGTATAAAAGGTAGCAAGGATAACGGCAGCAATTGCGGTCGCTTTTCCACAAACGATCATTATTTGTTTTTTTGTTTTAGCACCTTTTTCTTTTATGGCATTAATGATGATGATTCCAAAAACAAAAGATGCAAGAGTGTCCATTGTTAAATAGCCTTCTTTGAACCCGTTGAAAAATGGTTGAATCGTATAGCCTTTGGCAGGTGCTTGAAAATCACCAATTGGATGAACAAAAGCGACTATCACCAGGATTCCAATGAACGTTAACTTGATGGGTGTTAAAATTTTCCCCACAATTTCGACAAATTTCGCAGGATTGAGCGAAAGAAGGCACGAAATCGTAAAAAAGATGATGGTGAAAATAAGTAAAGGCAGCGGCCCGAAACCTTCCGGCAAAAATGGTTTGACACCGATCTCAAAAGATACGTTTCCTGTTCTTGGCATTGCAAATAATGGACCAATGGCTAAATAAAGAACGGTTGTGAATACAATACCAAACACGGGATGGACGCGGCTTGCTAATGATTGCAGATCATCTTTTCCCGAAAAACCTAGTGCCATTACACCAAGTAACGGTAATCCTACTCCGGTTACTAGAAAGCCTGCATTAGCTGACCAGATATTCGTTCCAGCTGACTGACCAAGCATTGGCGGGAAAATTAGATTTCCTGCCCCGAAGAATAGGGCAAATAACATTAACCCAATCACTACTATAAATGAAAATGGTACTTTATTAGACAAAATAAACCCTCCACGAAAAAACCAAAATTTACTATTTTGGAAAATTATTAAATTTTCTAAAAATTATATACAAACTAATATTTAAGAACGTATCGTATTATAACTAAATAAAATTGATATTTCAATATATTTTTTGTTTTTTGTTGATTTTGTATGATAAGTAATCTGCCCTCATCTTATTTTGAACAACTAAAAGCTTCTCATACCATTAATAAAATTCATTTTGGTAATAGTTGAAATGTATAAAAATGGGGTGGCTAATATAAAAAAAACTCTTGGCTCATTGTTTTTATTTGTGCTGATTATAGGGGCAAGTGCATGTAACAAGGAAGTAGTCAAAGAAAACGGTGAGGCCTCAGAGTGGAAACCTGTTAAAGAGGAAAATGTGGTCAAAGTGGAAGAGGCTGAAAAGTTATTTAAAGGCTATTATACTGCACGATATACCATCAAAGATCCAGCAAATCCGCCAACCTTTGCTGAAATTGCAGACAATGTTAAAGAATATTTATCAGAAGATGAATATAATGCCCAAATTCTTAACCGTTATTATTCAATCCCTTCATTGGTAGCCAAAGAAATTAATAAAAGCATTGTAGTGCAAGATGTGAAGCTTGAAGAACAAAGGAAAAATGAAGATGGCACAATAGATTACACATACACAACGGAATTTAAAGTTTATGACGAGAATTCATCTAAAGTTTATGAGAAAGAAGGAGAGGTCACGATAACCACCATAGATCATGATTTAAAAGTCACTCGTGATTGGAGTAGAGGGATAAAGATTGATGGTTTAGACGGTGGACTTTAATGGAGAGTGTAGCTGGGAGAGGGTTGTCCCTTTGTGGCGCTTGACATCAGGTATTAACCTTGGATTTACCCGGACATGAAAAGGATAAAACTGCATCTTCCAAAGTTACGTTGGAAGACTTTACTGACTGTCTATGAGCATTTTGGCTGTGAATCTGAACAGGTTATTTTAGTGGGTCAGAGCATGGGGGAATTGTCATAATACAGACAGCCAAATATCGTCCAATTCAATTGAACGTATATTTATGTGCCTTTCTTCCTACAAATGAGCAAACTTTACTTCAAATACTCGAAAATGACAAAAAGATTCGCAGTAGGGTGACTAAAGAGCATTAATGGAACTGCAAGGGTAAATTTATATTGTGGAGGGTTAAAATGAAATTCTTCAGAAGTATGTCTAAAAAAGAGTCAATTAATTGGAGAAAAGGGGCAATACTTGGTTTTTACACCTATATGTTGCTATTATTTATAAATTATATTTACTTTCTAATATATGGAATTGAGCCTTTTACTTCCGTTGTAATTTTTTGGACTGGATTGTTAGTAGCTTTCGGGTACGAGTTTATCTTAAATTTAAAGTCTAAAATGAAATTAAATAAATGAACTAATAGTAATACATAACAGGATATACCCTATTTCTTTATTGAAGTATCGCCTTATTCTTAATGAACTCCCATGAAAATTAAAAAAACAAAAAATCTAGAAAAAACCACAACAATAGACCTGGTAAAACGCTTTTTATAAAAAGGATGAGCCTTGGCTGTAACAGAAGGCGTTGTTTCTTACCATCTGTTCGAGAACAAAGTGCCAACATGCATTTAGTGGATTCCTGCGTAACACTGATATGCTTAGACGGTAGTTCTGCTGACAAATGGTAGTTTGTTATAGGATAATGGTCATATATTTGATGGGTAAAATATTAGGTGAAAAACTCCAAAAAGAAGGAAGTGCTAAACGATGAATTTAGAAATGGTTATGCAGGAGCTTGAAGCCCTTGGCAAGGAACGAACTAAAAAAATATACATATCCAATGGTGCGCATGAGCCGCTTTTTGGCGTGGCTACAGGAGCTATGAAACCAATTGCAAAGAAAATAAAAATAAGTCAAAGTTTAGCTGAAGAGCTTTATTTCACGGGGAACTACGATGCAATGTACTTTGCAGGCATTATTGCAGACCCAAAAGCCATGACTGAGTCGGATTATGATCGTTGGATGGATGCTGCGTATTTTTATATGCTGTCCGATTTTGTAGTGGCTGTAACTTTATCAGAGTCAGATATTGCACAAGAAGTTGCAGATAAATGGATCGCAAGCGGTGAAGAGCTGAGAATGTCAGCGGGCTGGAGTTGCTACTGCTGGCTTTTAGGGAATCGACTAGACGTTGAATTTTCAGAAAGCAAGATTTCCAATATGCTTGACATTGTGAAAAATACGATTCACGATTCGCCAGAACGAACGAAATCCGCTATGAATAATTTTCTATACACCGTGGCGATTTCATATGTGCCACTCCATGAAAAGGCAGTCGAGATCGCAAAGGCATTAGGAATAGTAGAAGTCAAACGGGACAAGAAAAAAAGCAGTATTCTAAATGCTTACGAAAGTATTCAAAAAGCAGTTGATAAAGGAAGGCTTGGTTTTAAACGCAAACATGTAAGATGTTAAAATTAGCCGTATGAATGTAGCTCTTTTGTGATTTTTGAGCAAAACAGGCGCTTAATTGAATAAGTATCACAGAAATCCTTTTTTATAAAGTTACAATTGTTAAGAAAAGAACCATGAATAAATATTTGATTATTTTGAAAATTCGTGATAATATTTATGCATAAAAGAATCAATCGGCAATGGCGCCTGTTTCAATAGCTAATAACGAGCTATTGGGCAGGCGTCTTTTGCATTTTTCAGGGAGGGATAATATGAATAAGAGAACTAAATTAAAAGCTTTATTTGGCATGATCGTTATTTGCTTGTTTTTGTATGCTTCCTTAGGAGCGGCTGCAAGCGGAAAAGCAGTTTCGACTCCGCAAAATAGGGAGGGCCATTGTATTCAAGTGCTGGATGAAGGGAAATGGGCTCCTGACACCTATAAGTCTGTTCAAAACCTAATTGATAAGCATTGTGCTGGAAGTACAGGATACGATCCCAATCGAAAACCTTATGTTGTTTTTGATTGGGATCATACGAGCATCATGAATGATACGGAGGAGGCCCTCTTTCTTTATCAAATTGATCACTTGGCATATAACATGCAACCGGAAGAGTTTTATGAAGTGATCAAAAAGAATGTGCCGAATGGACCCTTTTCACAAGAGTTTAAAAACCTTCAAGGAAATGCGGTAACTCTTAAGGAAATCGCCGAGGATCTGAAGCGCGATTACGAATTTCTTTATTCCAACTATAATGGGATGAATGGAAAAGAGAGATTAGAAACGCTTCATTCAACTGATCAGTTTAAAGATTTTAAAGCGAAAATGTACTTTCTGTATGAAGCCATTGGGGAAACATACGGTGTTGAAATCGGATATCCATGGGTGCTTTATTTATTTGCCAACATGTCGACCGAAGAAGTACAGCAGCTTGCAGAGGCTTCAAATGATTATAATTTAGGGGCGGAAATGGCATCGGTGACGCTTATCAGTCCTGGGTCAATGTTAGGAAAAGCCGGTACTGTTCAAGTTACCTATACAACAGGACTGCGTCTGGCCTCGGAAATCGCAAACTTAATGCATACTTTTATGGAGAATGGGATTGACGTTTTTGTTATTTCGGCTTCGATGGAAGAGGTGGTGGAGGTATTTTCGTCAAATCCAAAATACGGCTACAACGTTCCAAAGGAAAATGTCTTTGGGATGAGATTAAAAAAGAAGGAAGGAATTACTCAAGCAGAATATGAAGACAATTGGCCGATCACTGCTCGAGAAGGTAAGGTGGAAGTGATCGAACACGCCATCTCCAAAACGCGGGGCGGATACGGTCCGATATTCGTAGCGGGAGACAGCAGCACAGATTATGAAATGCTGACAATAAAGAGTTTGAAACTCGGTTTAATTATCAACCGCCTCAAAACAGGTGATATCGGCAAGCTTGCGAAAACAGCTGCAGAACGGATGGGCAAAAACAACCCGAAATATGTTCTCCAAGGAAGAAATGAGAATACAGGCTTATGGATACCGACTGAATACACGATCAAGCTTGGGTCAAATGAAGAAAAATTGTTGACGAATCCATAAAAAGATTCGTCCAATATTCCAGGATTAATTCTAACTTCTCTTTTCGCTATATTAGTTTTATTTAAAAAACTAGTGCAATCTATTAGACGGTAAAACCGTCTCAGACTGTAGACAAACTCGATGAAAATCGAGTTTGTCTACATTTTTTTTTGAGGGTTTTAAAAATTCGAACGTTGATTTCCACTCCAGGCACTCGCTTTCCGCGGGCGGTCCGGGAGCCTCCTCGGCGCCTTTGCGCCTGTGGGGTCTCCCTTGGACGCGCTTTTCCCGCAGGAGTCTCGCACCTTCCGTTCCAATCAACTTTGTTTTAACAATTAGATATAACCGCTTTTGCCTACAGTCTTTTTTGTTTTAAAATAGGAGTATTAAAACTTGAGGTGATGACGATGCTTTCGAAACATCATTCTATTCAGCGAGATCAACTTGAAATGATTACTTTGGATCAACTGGTGCCAGCGAACCATTTGGTTCGTAAAATTGAGGCGGCCATTGACTTCACTTTCATTTATGACTTGGTGAAAGATATGTATTCAGAGATAGGGCGCCCAAGTATTGATCCAGTTATTTTAGTTAAATTAACATTGATTCAATATACCTTCGGTATTCGTTCGATGCGTAAAACAATTGAAGAAGTTGAAACGAATATGGCTTACCGTTGGTTTTTAGGTTACGGTTTCCATGATAAAGTGCCTCACTTCTCAACGTTCGGGAAAAATTACGAGCGACGCTTTAAAGATACTGACCTGTTTGAACAGATTTTCTATCGCATCTTAATGACAGCTTCCGAAAGAAAGTATCCTGAGAGTGGTTACTATGTGAAAGATGAACGGACAAAACAGTTTGCCTATTCATTTCACACGGCTGCAGACCGCAATGGTTTTGTGCTAGGGTCGATTGTAACACCTGGAAATACGCATGATAGCCATATGTTAGAGCCACTGGTTGAACAAGTGATTGAGAAAGTTGGAAAGCCTGAAGCCGTTGCCGCAGATGCAGCTTATAAAACACCAGCCATTACAAGCTTTTGTCGACAAACCGAGACGGTAAAACCGTCTTTTTTTTTTATGTCACAGTATATGTCACCTCTACAATAAGTCTATTGAACTAACGGGGCAGGTTAGTTCCATAAGAAATAGACTATTGGTTAATTGTGGTATATAATCACATTGATAGGAACGTACGTTCTTTTTTTTAGTGGAGTAGCTTTTGATGTGGAAAAAATAAACTATGAAAATTATGATTGGAGTGTTAGTGGATGACAATAAAAAAAGTTTATCTATATGTATTTAATACAATGTCAGACTGGGAATATGGATATTTAATTGCTGAACTAAATTCAGGAAGATATTTCAAAAAAGATTTAGCACCTTTAAAAGTAATTACAGTAGGAGCGAATAAAGAAAATATTACTACGATGGGGGGAATGAGTATAAAACCAGATATTTCCCTTAATGAATGTAACTTTGATTGTAAAGATCTTGTAATTCTACCTGGAGGGAATACTTGGGGAGAAGCTATTCATCAACCTATCTTGAAAAAAATTGGCGAGGCTTTAAAGCTTGGCACTAATGTTGCTGCTATTTGTGGTGCAACTGAGGGACTAGCGAATATGGGGTATCTAGATTCTAGAAAGCATACAAGCAATAGCTTAGAGTATATTAAAATGGTCTGTCCTAATTATAAAGGAGAAAATTTTTATGAGATGGAACCTGTAGTAACTGGTGAAAATTTGGTTACTGCATCAGGAGTAGCTCCTTTGGAATTTGCGATGGAAGTACTGAAAAAATTAGATGTATTTGCACCAGATACATTACATTCGTGGTATAGCCTAAATAAGACTCACAAACTTGAATACTTCTTCCAACTAATGAACTCAATAAATAAGTGAGTTTAAAAATCAACTTGGCAGTTTTATTTTACTTGAAATAATCTCCATACTTTATGCGATGTCAAAGTATAGTTTTTGTACATAACTTAAAAATTTTAGAGAAGTTAATAGAGATTGTGATAATTATACTTAAACTATCGGGTGCGTTAGCTGAAGATCGGAGCTGTCTTTAAGGCAGCTTTTCTTTATGGAACTATCGGGGCAGGTTAGTTCAATAAGGATGGATAATTTTTCAATTTACATATAATGTAGAAGGAAGAAATGGAGGGATGAAATTTGAGATTTTTCAAGATGTTTTCTTTTTGCATTTTAATGATAGTATTCTTAAATGCTTGTAGTTTAGATACTACAAAAACGAAAAGTGAAATTTTAGAAATACCTAATAAAGATGAATATACAACCTTATTAGTGCAAAGTGTTGATGAGAACGGGGTATCTTCCGAGTCAACTTCAAAGGTCATTACAGATATTAATGAAATACAGGCTTTTATAGAAAAAGTAAACAAAATGGAAGTTGTGCAACCTCCTAATAAGGAGTTATTGGAGAAGAGTAAAGAATTAAATAAAAAAGGGAATTACTTTTTTATATTATCCGATAAAGAAACCATGGATAACAAAGTGTACACGATGAATTTTTTTAATGATGGAAGGATTATGTTTCAAGAACCGAACGGAAAGAAGCAAGAAGCAAATGGAGCAGGACAGAAAATGATGTATTTATCAAAAGAAAAACATTCTGATGTTCTTCTTGAAATGAAAGAATTATTAAACATCAAGTTTTAATTAACCATCCTTCAACTAAAGGTCGATAGTTTAACAAAGGGTTGCTGCGGCAACCTTTTCTTATGGCACTAAAGGGGCAGGTTAGTTCAACAAATAATTGAATTTTTAACTGCTCCTATTTCTGATATGAATGGTTATGTAAACCTCAAACCTCACATGAATACGATATTCATACATCATTAATATCAAAAGGATATGAAAACGCCTCTTCCGATTCAATTCTAAAAAGGAAGTACCTGAAATATAAATATAATCGAAAGGAGTGAGACAACAATGGAAGCAAGTACCTTTTTAGGACTGTTTTGGGGATGGACGACAGTTATCATATCGGGAATACTTTTCGTACGTCCATCGGTACTACGTGAACTGAAAAAACTAGTGGTCGAAGACAGAGGATTTGGGATTATGTATGGCTTTCTATCAATTTTCCTAGGGTTAGGTACTGTTATCCTGCATAATGTATGGGCACTTAACTGGCAAGGCTTCATTACACTGATTGCATGGCTCGCACTATTAAAGGGAATTTATGTAATTGCATATCCTGAACCATCTAAGAAAACCAACTTTGAAGTACGGATACTATCTACGCGTATAACACTCGCTATCCTTGGTGTTTTAGCTTTATGGATGCTTGTAGTAATTTATATGAAATAATCCGTAATTTGAAATAGCGACAAATCGAAAATTATGTTAACCACCCTTGTTTAATGGAGGTTTTATGGTTTATCTTGTTGAACTAACGGGTGCGTTAGTTCAATTAGAAGTATGGAGAATGATCAAACCTTAAAAGAACCATTCAATTGAATAGTTAAGAGCATGTTTTGATTTATCTTTTAGTCAGGACATGCTCTTTCTATTTGTTCATTTACCAGGGTGTTTTTGTATTAATTTTATAAAACGTTGTTTCAAAGATACATAGCGATTCTTACTAAAATTAGAAACTATTTACTAAAAAACTATTTTGTGTGATTAAAATTGTAAACTTTTCTTTACGGTATACGTCTAGTAGGCAGGAGGACGATGATGGATGACATAAATAAGAATAACGAGCTTAATTCAGAGCTTAATATCGTATATAGATACTTGCGGAAATTGGGTATTTCACAAGCCGATGCAGAGGATGTTGTTCAGGAAACGGCTTATAAGTATCTGCTTTATTACGATACAATTCAGACTTCTAAGATAAGGAGTTGGCTGATACGTGTATCATTAAATTTTCATTATGATCAGTGCCGGAAGCAACGGCGGTACGATCTCAATTTAAATGAAGGACTTTTAGAGACGGATAAAAAGGAGCTTCCAGAGGTGGTTTTTCTTGAAAAAGAAAGGAATAGAGAGGTTGGGGATGCACTATCAAAGGTAAAGCCGCACTTTCAAGAACTTTTGTTATTAAAGTATCAATCAGGCTTATCGTATG
Organism: Peribacillus sp. CSMR9; assembly: GCF_033141925.1. Classification (NCBI taxonomy): domain Bacteria; kingdom Bacillati; phylum Bacillota; class Bacilli; order Caryophanales; family Bacillaceae; genus Peribacillus; species Peribacillus sp. CSMR9. The sequence continues at coordinate 7,835 of NZ_JAOPHO010000031.1, read as the reverse complement.
AAGAGATATCCAAGTTATTAGAGAAACCTATCAGTTCTATTAAGACGAATTTATTCAGAGCCAGGAAACAATTAGCGAAGATTTATAAGGAGGCTAACCATGAGCGATAATCACGAATCAAAAAAAGAGAAAGAAATCGATTTTATCAACACGCCTTCCTTGCAAAAGGCCCTCAAAAAAACAAAAAGGAGGCAGACAATCAAGTATGTAATCATTGCTGTACTTACAACTACCATCCTGTTGACCACTCTTTTCACAGGCAGTCAATACATCCTCAATAAACGGCTAGAGCATCAGGATGGTATATATGAGATGGTTCATGGGGCAAATATATCATTTGGGGATAGCAGCTATAATTACAATTTATTTAGTGTAACAAAAGAAACTACATATCGTAAAAGCATTGGTGACCGTTCAATAGTATGGGATAAAAAGACCGAGAAAATCCCATTGTTCGGAAGGATAGACACCATTGAACGAGGAAGTGGAATGGTTGAAGTCAATGTTTATAACGAAAAGGCGCAACGAACAGTCCGTTATAATGACTTCAATAATGAAAGAAAAATTGATTTTTATTATCCAGGTTTGTCCTATGACTATTTACCAGATGAACTTGATACTGCCGTTGATTTGGACAAAAATACGTTAATCGAGGTTGCCCTTTCCTTTAAGGAGCCAATGACTTTAGCAGAGATGGGTGAGAAGCTTGGCTATGAAAATGTCAATTGGCTATGGGTCGATACAACAACTGTCGCTCTAATGGACAGAATGACAAAGGAGCTGGATTCTGATAGCTTAAAAACTAAGGGCGGTGGCGGTGCTTTTGGATTTGATGTCAGCCAAGAAGTTCCTTATTCTGGAGAAAGTGGGCAGGGATTCATTCACGAGTTGGAGCAACTGACTAAAACAGACAGCCATAAAAGCTCTATTAAAGAAGCTCTGAAGGGAATCAAGGAAAACACCCAATCTTCAAAAGGGGAAATCCGTTTTAACGGGGCAGTCGTGACTGGTACGGCAGTGGAGCTTAGACGTTTCAAAAAACTAGATTTCCTTCGCGCCTCCGTCATTGGCGCTACGATTGATAAGTATTGAAAGCAGGTAAAAGACTAAATGAACTTATCAATTTAAAAACTAGAAAAAATATAATGAATTACAATTAAGTTGAAGATCAGGCTGCCAGCTGGCATGCATAACAGGTGCATTACTTCATTAAGGGAGTTGCTGAGGCAGCCTTTTTCTTATGCCACTAACGGGGCAGGATAGTTCCATAACAAAGTGGTTTTTTATGGTAAAATTAACTTAATTATCTTCGTTAAGGAGTCTACCTGCAATATGAAATTAGATGATAAAAAGAAAAAGGTACAAATGAAATATAGAAAGAAAATGATGCAAAAGAAAGAAGAAGGTGAAAATAACAGTAAAAAAGTGTTGGTTATTTCTGCTATCTTATTTTTGTTAATTCTGTTGTCATACTGGGGACGATTTATTTCAATCTGAAATCCCTAAATAAATTAGGAGTTGTTTATATGTTTGATGTTGCACTGTTATTTATTATTGCTTTTGCTGGAGGAATTATTGCTATTATTGGTTTCTTCGTTATATTAGGTCGAAGGATTTCAGAACCGAAGAAAGCACTTCAACAAAGAATAGATAATCTCGAAGAAGAGGTTCAGATATTAAAAAATCACAAATAAAAAACTAGCTTTAATGTACTAACGGGTGCTTTACTTCATTACCAGGAGCTGATCAGCAGCTCCTTTTTTTATGCAACTATCGGGGCAGGATAGTTCCATAACACAAATTGGAAATATATGTGGTAATATGGGAAGAAAAATATTAAAGTAGGTAATTTGTTTTGGAACTCTTAACAGAAAAATTAATTCTTATATCTCTATTTATATTTATTATCCATTCTATCGAAACACTTGCATATGCAGTCAGATTATCTGGTGCAAGAGTAAGATTGTTAGCTTCAGCTCTATCCTTATTTAACTTGATGGTTATGATTTCTCGATTAGCGAATATGATGCAGCAACCATTTACAGGGAGCCTGGTTGATAATGCTCCAAAAGTAAATACCCTAGAGTTTGTTGAAAACCAATATAGAATCATTATTGGTTCATCAACATTAGGAACAATTATGGGTATTCTTTTACTTCCTACTTTTATTGCAATTTTTTCAAGGGCTATTGTTCATTTATCTGAAGAAAGAGGTTCTATACCAGCTTTAATAAAAAAGGGATTAACTTTCGAATACATTAAACGTGGGGTAAAACACATTCATTTACCAAAGTTTTCTTACTTAAAGGATATTAGATTGAAAGATATTCCCATAAGATTGTTCTTAATTAATATGGTAATAACTGCAATCTATACAATTGGAGTGTTATCTGCGTTATATGCTGCTTTAATAGCTCCAGAAAGAGCAACAACAGCTATTATGGCATCGGGTCTAATAAATGGAATAGCTACAATTTTACTTATAATTTTTATTGACCCTAAAATATCTATTCTTGCTGATGACGTAATAAATCAAAAGGGAAGTTACCTTAATCTCAAGGGTGTATCTCTTATGATGGTTACTTCTCGTTTATTAGGAACGATTCTAGCCCAAGTATTTTTTATTCCAGGGGCAGGATATATTGCGTGGTTTACTAAATTTATTGTCTAATAAATATCTGATTTCTTAATGAACTAACGGGTGCGTTAGTTGATTAAGAAACACAAAAATGATCAATCTTTTAAATAGAATAAGGGCATGTTTTGATCAATCTTTTTCAAAACATGCCCTTTCCATTTATTCATTTATCAAGGTTTCTTGTATTAATTTGATCAAACTTTGTTTCAAAGCTTCAGATGCCCTTTATTGGCGTCTTTTTTTATTGTTCATTATCCAATAATTTAATGATTTTTTGAATGGCCTCCGTAGTATCTTCCTTTCTAAAGGCATCAATAAAATCCATGTAAAGGAGTTCAAGCACCCTTTATGCGCGCAGTATATGTGATAGATCCCCTATTTCAATCTGCCCTCATCTTATAACGGTTCTATCTATAGAAAGTTCATACCCAAGTTGTTGACTCTTCACAAGAAAAAGAATCCTAAAGGATATTTAGAATTCTTTTCCCTGAACCAATAATACTATTTTCACCAATAGAAACCCCCAACTAGCTCATAGGGAATATTTTTTTACTAAACGTTATTTTTCGGTGATATTTTGTAATATAACGTTCAATATTGTTACGATACAAATAATCCTTTGCGCGAATTTTAAGTTAGTACGTTAGCTGCAACCCTTTAAGCTATTTTGATGTTTCTGTAATTCTGAAAGAGCGTAGAATTTCGGTTCATCCGACAACCATGATGCGTTGAGTCTATTAATATGGCAGTCCGATCTATCAGATACGGAAAAAGGAACGGGTTCTGTTGAAAACTTTAAAAACATCGCAAAATATTGAATATGTCAAACATTCTTTTATATAGTATCTAGCGTTTATTTTAAATAATTGTATTTTAATTCCATATTGTGCTTAAAACTTTGCAACAGAACCCAATCTATTCTAGATGGTTCTTCGTGTAATTCGAATGGAAGACATCTCATCATTACCAATATGGGTAGAACCTAGATTATCATTTGTTACTAATGTTGTGGAACGTCCTGTAAAGTTCGCATCTGAGTAGCCTATGACATCATAAGGTCCAACAATCTTAATAGAACTCACTGCATCATTCATATTAATATCTTTAAAGTTCGTAACACTACTTGTCAATTGCTTAGAGGTCCCTGAAAAGTTAGCATCCGTGTAAATATAGACTCCTTCTGGCGCTAATGGAAAACTCGGGTTTGATATCACTTCATAGTCAATTATTGCTTCTGATACATAAGCTTTTCCTGCAATATTCCCTGTATCTAAAGGTATTACAATAGATCCCATATCATCATCCGCGTCTGATGGATCATAATCCTTTACTTCCAGCCACAATCGAGGATTAATATTAGACACTGCGATATGAAGTGTATTTGTAGGCTCTGAAAAAGTAGTATTTGCGGTTTTTTGGTCACCACCAAAAATGACGGTGTGCGGTACATTTAAAGCAGCATCGGATTTCATCCACACTTTTTCACTTATATATCTCTTTTTACTCAATGGATATGTATCCATACTAATATATATATCAGGTAGAATACTGCTAGGGTCTTTATAAGCCAGAGGGGTGACAGACTTGAGTGTCACTTTATGTGTCCAATAGGGATTGTACACATATTCATGAGAAAATGTCCCTAATCCATTAAAGTCAATATCAAACAAATAAGCTGGATCCGTGAAAAAGATTCCCTTTCCTATTGTTCCATCTTGATCTTCATCAGACCAATTCCAAGGAGCGTTTGCATTTGCGGTGCCTCCGGCTCTTGTATTTGGAAAAACACCAAACGATTGAAACGGCGTATTGTTATAGTGGAATTTTTTCTCCCATAATTCATCTATTGGCAAGATTCCATAATTATAAGTATGTTGCCACAATGGTGAAAATTGAGTAGGCTGTCCGGGATATGAAGGCTCTCCGAATTTATAAACAATCCCATCATTTCCAGAATCTTCCTTACCAGTAAAAGCACTCACACTATGCCCGTAATCGCCAATCAGATCACCACTAGCACTTATAAAAATTTCCGGATGGGTTACTTCAGAGAAACGGACTGTAGTACTTTCGATTCCAGCATATCCTGGCTGCACATTAGAATCCTTTAAACGATACCGTAGGAAATCACTATGATGTATTGTTTCCATAGCCACAGGAACACCATAACTTCCATCTTTTCGAACCGCCAGCATGATTCCTTCTAAGTCATTTTCGTGGTCCTCTGAGTTAAAGTACCCTTCATCACGTGCATGATAAAAATAATATCCTAAAAAGAGATGTGTCTTCGTTTCTTGAACAGAAGCATATACATATGGGATTTGAGGAACTACTCCTATTGTTTCCCATTGGTCAGCCATGTTCCAGTTCCCATCTGCATTAAATTTTGCAATTAAATCCACTACTCCATTTGCATAATCTGACCCTGTATTTATATCTTGATAAATAACAGGGGCATATCTTGTAATATAGTCCCAGTAAGGTTTTCCATCTGTACTTATACGATCGAATAAAGGACTGTGACCGTTCATCGCTTGTGTCTGTGCACATTCTGTTGAATTTGAAGAATTTTCATTAAAGTTCATAGGTAATCCTCCTTTATAAATATGGTATGATTTTCTGAACAAATATCTCTTAGCGTACAGTAAAGGGGTTAAATCGTGTTCAAAATGTGTCTAAACGTACAAAATCCAGTGAATAATTTGGTAAAGTCTACTAGTAATAGTAAAAAATATAAATCCTTCTTTCTGATATTGATCGTATTTTTATCTCGTCATTTAAAGGGGATATTTAGGAGTAATAAATGGCATATCTCTTACTTTTATGGCGGACGAGAAATACAAGTAAAAAAGTCACATCTAATTGCGCCTGTCAAACGTGTTAGAAATGAATTTCTCCGTAAATATTCAACAAATATTTCCAATTTCCTCTAATTTTAATAGCGATTATTTATTGAAGTTAAAATTCGTAAAAACAAGGAACATCTCTAACAATAGAGATGTCAGGCTGTCGACAAAGTCGACAGCTGTTTTTTATAAAAAGTTTAGCAACAATATATTGTGTCCTTCTTTCAAATTTACAAATAAATATGCTAATTAAAAGATAAAAAAACCCCTTTTTCTCCAACAATTCTTTTGGAAAAGGAGTTTGTCTACACTCTGACATCTCTAACAATAGAGATGTTTCTTGTTTTTATGAAAGTATTAACCGTATGACAGTTGCTTTTTGAAAGAATCCAAAAGTCACTTTTATAGACGATTATAAAAAGCGCTTAGAGTAGTAAAATTAGAGTTTTTTATGTCGGATTTTACTTAGAGTATATTTGTTAAAATGTAGGCGGTATGATAAATAGAAAACGTAACGGAAACATTCGTTTATGTTACAAATATCACCGAAAAAAACGTTTGGTAAAAAATGTATCCACGTGACCTATTTTTACACGTATCTCGGCGAACCCCATACCCATCAAGCTAAGTTTAAACAATACCTTCAAAAATGAAAAAACGCTATGCTTATCGTAAGAAGTTTACGAGAAAGGATGGTGTTTTTTTATGAATCCTATCGTCTCCAGTGAACTGACACTTTTTGCAAAAGAATTACAACGTTTTCTATCCCCAATAGTCCTACAAGAAACTGCCAAACAGGTGGGCTTTGTACAACGAACTAGTAAGTATCAAGCAAATGGACTTATCGCCCTGTGCGTTTGGCTCAGCCAAGAAGTCGCTAGTACATCACTTACTAGATGCGACTGTATTTCAGCTACCTGATTCCTTCGCCACAAATTATCAAGGCTCTGGAGGCAGTAGTAATACTGCAGGGGTGAAAATCCAATTGGAATACGATTTATTAAGTGGCCAATTTTTAAACGTACAGTTAGGACCAGGAAAAAACAATGATAAAACATACGGTACAATCTGCCTTGAAACTGTAGAGAAAGGCGATTTATGTTTACGTGATCTTGGTTACTTTGATATAGGAGACTTACAAGCCATTCATGATAAAGAGGCTTATTTTATCTCTCGGTTGAAGCCAAATACACGTATTTATATCAAGAATTTCGACCCAGAATTCTTCAACAATGGAACGGTAAAAAAAAACCGAATACATCCAGGTTGATATGACACAAATGATGTCTAGTCTAACCCCTGGTGAAACGCTGGAAATATCAAAGGCATACATTGGACAAAATCAGAAGCTCCCAGCACGTGTTATTATCCATAGACGAACCGACGATCAAACGCAAACACGCCTAAAAAACCAAGCACTACGAGTAAAGAAGAAAGGCATTGTCATGAAAGATAAAAGTAAGCACTTGATGGGCATGACCGTCTATATTACGAACACATCTCCCAGAAGAAGTCCCCACTGATTATGTCCATTCCCTCTATTCCTTGCGGTGGCAGATTGAGATTTTATTTAAAACATGGAAGTCATTCTTTGAAAACGATGAATGTAAAACAATCAAAAAAGAACGCCTTGAGTGCCATTTATATGGCTGTCTTTGATATTCTTGGGGTTGTGTATCAAACGACGGTGAAGGTTAGACAAGCTGCCTAGCAAAAAATATCGCTTTTTTAAAGGTTTCTTTGACATGCCTAATTTCCCAGTACTGGATAGTTTTATTATTTGGCTCTATTAATTTATGTTGTTAGCTTGATGGGCATGTGGTGGTACCCCTTTATAAGGTTTCGTGTATTAATTTTATCAAACTTTGTTACAAAGTTACCGTTAGTTAATATCTTAACCCTAACCTTAAGGTTAGGGTTAAGATTGATGACACAGCAAATGTCTAAAAACAAGGGGACGATGACAATGAACGTATCAATCAAGCTAAACAAAATGACAATTAAACCGGGAATGTATTTAAGAGACAAGGAAGAAAAAAAGCATATCCACTTTGGGCATGCTTTGCTTTACCAGTTATTCGTTTTATCTAATAATTGATCAATGTCAAATGTATCGAGATAGAATGGAATTGACTCTTCGGCAATTTCTTCAGTATCTAAAAGCAATTGGTCAATATCTATTATAGCCAAAATAAATTCGCCTTCCTTTTAGTCACTTCTACCTTCATATTAAAATTAATTAACATTAAACATTACGTTTAATAGTTAAACCGTTCCATATGGATGGATATGTAACTTTTAAATTAGAGCTTGTTTTAGTCTGTAGATACCTTCTTCTATTTCCTCTATTG
>NZ_JAOPHO010000030.1:0-53998 GCF_033141925.1 Peribacillus sp. CSMR9 | reverse complement strand
TTTTGCTTTTTTAATAGTGTGTGCTCACTTAAAATTTAACGTTGGCGCTTTGTTTTGTTCAGTTTTCAAAGAGCAATATTTTCCATCGCTTATTCAGCGACTTAATTAGTGTAACACCTTTCGAACTTCATGTCAACAACAAGTTTTAATTTCTCTTGCTTGCCTTCACTGTCTCAAGCGGTGTATTTAATATATTAGCACCTGCATGTAGACAAGTCAATTAAATCTTTAAAAATTCTTTGTTTTTTCAAGAACTACCACCTCCTTCTATATAAACACTGTTTCATTTTATTTTGAAGCATAAAGATTTTAATATCCCAAATGCCCAGCCCTGCTAATAAATAAACAAAAACAGAAGGGCAGCTAATTATAGCCACCCTCCTGTTCTTGAATGTTTATTTGTCGATAGAAATTACGTCCACTTCTTCCCTGTCTACATTCCCCGCCTTTTCAATCTTCACACTTTCACCCTCCGAAAGGTTGGTAAAGACGATTGGCGTAATTATAGAAGTTGCATTGTTTTTGACATATTCTAAATCAACTTTAAGCAACGGCTGTCCGCTTGTCACTTTGTCTCCTTGAGCGACAAGTGCTTCGAAGCCTTTGCCTTCCAACTTAACTGTATCGATCCCGACATGTATTAAGATTTCACGTCCAGCATCGGAAACGATACCTATTGCGTGCATAGTCGGGAATAGGTTAACGATCGTACCATCAACAGGAGAAACAACCAATCCTTCCTCCGGCAAAATAGCAAACCCATCACCCATCATTTTTTCAGCAAAGACTGCATCAGGCACTTCCGTAATCGGTTTTAATTCGCCTTTAATAGGTGAAATAAAGCGCTCGGAAACTTCTTCCGTCCGTAAAGGTTTCGGGACGATATCCTCGATTTGTTTTTCCACGCCCTCTTCAGGAGACGCTTCTACTTTACGAGGCCTTTTTCCATCGATAATATCCTTCATTTGCCCTTTGATCGTTTCTGAACGAGGTCCGAAGATCGCTTGGATGTTATTGCCAACTTCCAGCACTCCAGCAGCTCCAAGTTTCTTCAACCTATTTTTATCAACGTTACCGATGTCATTCACCGATACACGAAGACGGGTAATGCAAGCATCTAAGTGAGAAATATTTTCTTTTCCACCCATAGCATCCAAGATATCCCCAGGTAGACTTCCGGCTGTACTTGCAGATCCCCCCGTTTCATCGTCCTCTTCCACTTCACGACCAGGAGTTTTAAGGTTAAACTTCCTTATTGCAAATCTGAATCCAAAGTAATAGATAAGTGCAAAGACTAAACCAACCGGGATAACAATCCAAGCATTGGTTTGAGGATTAATTAAACCAAACAGTACGTAATCGATCAAACCACCCGAGAACGTCATCCCGATTTTCACATTCAGTAAATGCATGGTCATGAAAGATAGACCTGCAAACAGACAGTGGATTCCGAAAAGTACAGGTGCAACAAATAAGAAAGCAAATTCAAGTGGCTCAGTAATCCCAGTCAAGAAAGATGTAAGTGCCGCCGAAGCCATCAAGCCGCCGACTATTTTCTTTCGTTCCGGTCTTGCTTCATGATAAATGGCCAAAGCTGCAGCCGGCAACCCGAACATCATGAATGGATACTTACCAGTCATGAAAGTACCTGCCGTTAAATTCTGTACGCCATCTTTAATTTGCGCCATGAAGATGGCCTGGTCACCTCTGACTGGCGTTCCCCCGCCTTGAGGGATATAGCTGCCAAATTCAAACCAGAATGGCGAATAGAAGATATGATGCAACCCAAACGGAATTAACGCACGTTCCACAACCCCGAACACGAAAGCTCCCAGTGTCAGGTTAGCACCTAACATATTTTCGGAAAATGCATTTAATCCCGATTGAATCGTTGGCCAAATCAAAATCATCAACAACCCAAGAATAACTGCGCTTGCAGCTGTTACAATGGGTACAAAACGTTTACCTGCAAAAAATCCTAAATATGAAGGCAGTTCAATTTCATAAAATTTATTATACATAACAGCAGCCATGACACCGACAATAATACCGCCGAACACGCCAGTTCCCAACGTCGGGATACCCAGAACATTGCTGTACACCGCACCATTATTCTCAATGTCGGCAGCGTCAATTCCAAGGACAGTTCCCATCGTCACATTCATAATCAAGAACCCGATAATCGCCGCCAGCCCGGCAACACCCTCTCCACCAGCTAGCCCAATCGCGACCCCCACAGCAAACAACAAGGGAAGATTCCCAAAAATAATATTTCCGGCATTCTCCATGACCGATGCGATCATTTCAACTCCGCCACTCGCAAGAAACGGGGCGATATCCAATAAAGTCTCGTTTTGCAATGCATTACCAAACGCAAGCAATATTCCGGCCGCTGGTAAAATGGCTACTGGAAGCATCAAGGCTTTTCCGATTTTTTGCAAAACACCAAACAACTTCTTAAACATAGGTTTTCCTCCTCTTTACTGTTTTTCCATGCTAATAAAACGGTTACATTTAATGATGGAATTCATCTTCCCACGCAACAGAGTTCTAATACAAAAAAGGCATAAGCAAAGATAGGATTGAAATGAAAATTCAGGTATATAATACCCTCTTTCATAACAATCATTCTCCTCACTTATGCCTGATCGAATCAGTAACACGTAAGTTAATGTATTTTTATTTTATTTTCTTTTGTAATCGTTGGATATGCATCGTTAGATAGACAGCTTCCGCATCACAAACCGGTTCGCCTAATTTCTGTTGCATAATTTTTATTAGCTTCCATGAGATATTGTAACACAAGGGATATTCTTCTTTCAATAGCAATGCAATTTTTTCAGGTTCATCTACTTTTTCCCCAGCCAACACCCTGTTTATCATGAATCTTAAATGACGGACCAAACGTGTATAGTCAATGCTTTCCTTATTAATTTGTACGTTGAGCTGTTCCTCAACGACTTGGATAAGATGGTAGATTAATTGTGAGTGTTGATTGACTTCCGATAAGTCTTTATTTGCTATTGCACTATGAATATGAAGCGTAATAAAACCGATTTCCCCTTGGGGAAGGCCTATGCCTGTCTTATCCTGAATTAAGTCGATTACATCAACAGCAATATCATGTTCAAACGGATAAAGGGTTATCGTTTCTTTCAAGAATGGATTTTTGATTGTCATTCCTTGTGAAACACGCTGAAGGGCGAACAGTAAATGATCAGTTAAACCGACATGTATATGTTCATTGAGTTTTCCAGTTACTCGATCGTTAATGAGATGAATGGATTCTATGATGGCAGCTTGAAGACTTTGATCGATCTGCGGTAAAAGTTTTTTATAACTTTCCTGTTCCTTAACATTTTTTAGAACGAATGTTTTTTCCGCAAGTTCCGGACTTAATTCTTCGCCTTTCTTTCGGTTAAAGCCTAAGCCCTTTCCAATAGAAACTACTTCACCATACGACGGATGCGTGGCAATCACCACATTATTGTTCAAAACCTTTTCAACGATAAAACCATTCATTTTTCTCCCTCATTTTTTCCCAAAGTCATCCCAATGCCCCATACAGGATAAAGTACTTAGTACTTAGTCCTTTTACTATACACGATAAGACCTTTCTCTTACAACATGAAAGAAGAGCCCCAAAATCAGGGCTCTTCTAACTTACTCGCATTATTACTTCAAGAAAATGAAATATAGAAGGAAGACGACTCCAAGTCCCCACATGATTGGGTGAACTTCTTTAGCCCTTCCTTTCATCGACATGGTGATAGGATAGAAGATGAATCCACAAGCTATCCCTGTCGCAATTGAATATGTCATAGGCATCATGATAACGGTAAAGAAGGCTGGAACCGCAATTTCAAACTTCTGCCAGTCAATGTTTTTAAGTGAAGATGCCATTAATACTCCGACTATAACCAATGCCGGCGCAGTCACCGCAGATGTCACCACTGAAAGAAGCGGGAAGAAGAAAAGGGATAGGACAAACAGTAAACCTGTTACTACAGCAGCAAATCCACTTCGAGCACCAGCAGCAACACCTGATGTAGACTCTACATATGATGTAGTGGTGGATGTACCAAGAATTGCACCTGAAACGATGGATAATGAATCAGCTAGTAATCCTTTTCCCACTCTAGGAAGTACATTATCCTTCATCAGTCCAGCTTGTTGCGCAACAGCCACTAACGTACCGGCTGTATCAAAGAAAGCTACGAACAAGAAAGTCAATATCACGATTAACATTTGACCAGTGAAGAGATCACCGGGATTTCCGAGGGCATCGAACGCAACCCCGAATGTTGGCGCTATGCTAGGAACGGCACCGATTATTTTCTCCGGCACCGGAACTTGTCCAAAGATCATTCCTGCAATGGCCGTAATGACCATTCCTATGAACACGCCGCTTTTGACGCCTTTCGTCATCAAAATGACGGTTACGACAATTCCGAACACAGCCAATAAAGTATTTCCTGATGTCAAGTCGCCCAGTCCGACAAGTACACTGTCATCATTCGTGATGATTCCAGCATTCTGAAACCCTACAAAAGTAATGAATAAACCGATACCGGCTCCGACAGCGTATTTCAATTCGACCGGAATTGCATTAATGATTTTCTCACGTATTCCCGATAGGGAAAGCAAAACGAAGATTATACCTGAAATCAATACCCCCGTTAAAGCTGTCTGCCAAGGAATCCCAAAACCAAGTACAACGGTAAAAGCGAAGAAAGCATTCAATCCCATGCCCGGGGCAAGCGAGATTGGATACCTGGCTATAATTCCCATCAATATCGAGCCAATTGCGGCAGCTAAGGCGGTAGCGGCAAAAACCGCTCCGTAGTCCATTCTCAATTCATCCGGATAGTCCTCAATGCTTTGTAAAGTCAGCATCACAGGGTTAACAACCAGGATATATGCCATTGAAAGGAACGTAGTTAGTCCGCCAAGTATTTCACGGCGATAATTAGTTCCCAGCTCATTAAACCGAAAATAGTTTTTCATTATGAGTCTCCCCTATCATAAAATCATAAGCCAACAGAAAATGCCCCATTCACTTTTGAACGGGGCTTGACTGCGGTCATGTAAAGAAGTGGCGGTTTATCCATAACTCGCCAATCCATACACATCGTAGTCAAGCCGTTCACGGCAGCTTGGTAGAAACTTTTGGGCCATATCCCCAATATTATACGACAATTATGTTTTTTTATTATTATAGGTATAGTGTACCAATCACTAAAATAATCGTCAATATACCAAACGAATATCTTTTATGTAATTTTAGGCAATGTTCGCTTTTTGCTATATATCCCTTACTTATTATGGCTATATATTCGCCAACATACGGGAAATGTAATTAATCTACATATTCAAATATTATTTTAACCAAAAAAAAATCAGTGAAGGAAAATTCCTTCACTGATTGGATGATCAATCTTCTATTCCCACTCGATAGTTGCAGGCGGCTTAGACGTAATGTCATACACGACGCGATTTACATGGTTTACTTCATTAACGATTCTCGTCGAGATGATTTCAAGTACATCCCATGGGATTCTCGCCCAATCGGAAGTCATTCCGTCAATGGATGTAACCGCTCGGATCCCGATTGTGTAATCGTACGTACGGGCGTCGCCCATTACTCCTACACTACGGATGTTAGGAAGCACTGTAAAGTACTGCCAAATTTCACGTTCCAAACCATTCTTTTTAATTTCTTCACGTAAGATATGGTCAGACTCACGAACGATTTCAAGTTTTTCATCTGAAATTTCGCCTAATACACGAATGCCTAAACCAGGACCTGGGAATGGTTGACGCCAAACGATTTCATCTGGAATGCCCATTTCACTTCCAAGTGCACGCACTTCATCCTTGAATAAAGTGTTCAATGGCTCGATCAATTTAAATTGCATATCTTCCGGCAAACCGCCAACGTTGTGATGCGATTTAATTGTTTGTGCAGTAGCCGTACCACTTTCAATAATGTCTGTGTAAAGTGTTCCCTGAGCAAGGAAATCAATGCCTTCGAGCTTCGTTGCTTCGTCATCGAATACGTAGATGAATTCGTTGCCGATGATTTTCCGTTTTTGTTCCGGATCTGAAACGCCAGCAAGTTTCGATAGGAAACGTTCTGATGCATCGACCTTGATTACGTTCATATTGAAGCCCTCACTGAATGTTTCCATTACACCTTCGGCTTCTCCTTTACGTAGTAACCCATGATCAACGAAAATACATGTTAACTGATCGCCAATCGCTTTATGAATCAAAACAGCAACAACGGATGAATCCACTCCGCCGCTCAATGCGCATAACACTTTTTTATTTCCGACAGTTTGACGGATTTTCTCCATCTCGACTTCAATGAAGTTCTCCATTGACCAGTCACCTTTGCAACCACAAACGCCGAATACGAAATTTTTCAAAATGTCATTTCCATAAACTGAATGACGGACTTCCGGATGGAATTGTACGGCATACAATTTACGTGACTCGTCACTCATGGCCGAAATTGGGCAAGATGGGTTCGTTCCATCAATCTTGAAACCTTCAGGCGTTTCCACCACTAAATCACCATGGCTCATCCAGACGATTTGTTCTTTCGGCAGATCACTGAATAACTTGGACTCATTTTGGATGGCAAGTGCCGCTTTTCCGTATTCACGGTTTTTCGCTGGTTCCACTTTTCCGCCAAAATGTTTAGTCATAAGCTGCATGCCATAACAAATACCGAAAATCGGTAGGCCCATTTCGAATATGCGTTCATCACAACCAAATGCAGTTGCATCATAAACACTATTCGGGCCCCCTGAGAATATTATTCCCGTTGGGTTCATTTTCTCGATTTCCTCTACAGTAATTGTATGAGGATGAAGCTCACTGTACACACCAAATTCACGGATACGACGAGTGATCAATTGGTTATATTGGCTTCCGAAATCAAGTACTACGATCATTTCCTGGTTCTTTTGCAATTCTGTTTTCCCCGGCACAAACGTCACCTCTATTAATGTAATTCACTCATAAAATCGAGTGATACTTTCTTATAAAAAATATTATCATAAAAAAAGAAAAACTAAAAATCCACCCTCAAAAATACACAAAAAGTATAGACGAAGGCAGATTTTCAGCTTTCCTGTTAAAATCCGCCTTCATAGTCAAATCATTTACGGTGATTCGGTAGAAACTTTCGATCCATATTATCGAGGATATATGAAGGATATATTAGTTTAAGTTAGTTTTTGTTATTGTATCAATATAATAAAAACCTGGTCAAGAGCTAGTTTTTCTCATTAAGCTTTCCCAACCCTTTTGAAAGTGTTTCCATTCGCCATCTTCCACGTCTCCACGATATATCATTAACTCGTATGCAGCCGTCAATTCACTCATCTCATCTGTATCGTACACTACATCCACATAGGCGGCATACTCCCTTAAAGTTTGCCCCTCCGGTCGAACTAAACCTGCTCGCTTTAATTGTTTCAGTAATATTAAATATGCTGTCGTAAAACGAGCACCTGATTTGTTTCTATAATGAAGAATCTGCAGATATGGAATCCACTTCCTTCTGGAAAAATAACCTATTGAAGCAAGAATCATTACACTTAACAGTGTGATGGCAGTCCATTTTAAGAGCCCTTCCATGCCCCCAATACCCATTTTGCCTGATGATTGAGTTTCCCTATCGGGTGTATTCTGGCGTTCCCTGATCTCTTTCTTTGTTTGTCCTTCCTTAGTTGGGCCAGAGTTCTTGATCTCTTCCTGTTTCAATTCCGAATCGTAAAATTCAACTTCCCCATCGAAACCCTTTGTCGGCTCAAAGGGGACCCAGCCTATCCCTGAAAAATAAACCTCGGCCCAGGAATGTGCATTATTATTGGTCACCTTATAAACAGATTCACCATCATGGATTGATTTTTCCCCTTCCGTATAGCCCTTTACCCACCTGGCAGGTATATTGGCGGCACGAAGTAAAACGACCATTGCACTTGAATAATTATCACAATACCCTATCTGCGTCTCGAATAAAAATTGATCGACATAATCTTGATTTGTCTCTGGATACGGAATATCGTCCTTTGAATAAATGAATTCAGGTCCGTCAAAATAATCCTCTATTGCTTTTGCTTTATCGTACCAATTCGATTCATTTTTTGTAAGTCGGGATCCCAATTCGTAGATCCGGTTTGGCAATCCCTCTGGAAGCTGTGTGTTTTTTTCCATTAACAAATCCATCGATTCGTCAGGTTCTGTGGTTTTCCTTAACTCAGCTATATCAAAACTCGGCATATCATAGACCAGCTCATACTCTTTCATGACCAGTCTTTCGCCATTTTCCCGTTCAGAAATGACCTTGTCCATACCCTGATAATATTTGAAATCGATTCCGCTTTTGGCCTCAATCTTTTTTAAATACCCGGACTGCGGATGAATTATATGGGAATATGATTCCGACATGGACAGTTTTGCTGTCATTTCTTCTGTTTTAACCACTTTAGGAACGTCATAAATATTTAAAGATGCCATATCCTGACCGTTGGAAAAAGAGTGAAAGTCCTTTTCCAGTATGGAAACCCATCCTTTCCCGGTATAAACATCCTTGTTCTCCACTTTCCAATAATGTCCTGCAGGTGCATTATTATAAAAAACGGTGGAACTATCTGGCTCTATCGAACCGCCAAGATCCGAATCGTCTTCATCATATCCGACACTTTTCCCCTTCGAACTACCGTCTTCTTTCAGGGCTTTATCAGAATAAGAAGTAATATAAGGCACTGGGTCCGGCCACTGCGGAGAGAGTTTTGGGGCACCGAAACCAACAAGGACACTTACCGATATCATTCCGGTCAGCATCAAGATCCATTTATTTATGGAAACCATCGGAAACCTAATCATCTCCTGTATCGCTAGACGCAGCAGGGACAACAAACCGAGCATCAAGAACCCGATGCTGATGATTCTTATCATTGCCTTATCCCCCACATAGGGAGTGAATGTATCTAGTACAGAAATGAAAATCACCGTTAACATAAAAAAGAAAAAGATGCTTTGCCTCACCATCACCCAGTAATGGATCAAATACGATACAAGCCAAAGAAGGGTAAAAAACAGAAACGTCCGAAATGGATTTGTTATCAATTCCCAATTCCCATCGTATATATACCCTAGGTTTCCCGAAAAATCCACTAGAAATCCTTTCAACCATGATAATTGAAATAAAGCGGTTTTCGAATGAAGGAACTGTAAAGAAATCATTATATAAGCACTAATGAGAATAAACCGGATTGACCAATGCACGCGGAAATAGTGCAGCAGTAAGGAAAAAATCAAAAATAGAACAAAAATGATGATATTCCCTGTATCTGTGAGTTTATCGACAGGCCTTAACCACTCAGTGATCAACAACAGACCAAATATATATAGGAGGACATGCATGAACCTTTCCAACTTTTCGGTAGTGACTTTCATTCCGCCATCACCTCTGAAAAATCAACCTTTAGTTGGCCATGTTCAAAAAAGCTAACCTTTATCCCCCTCGAGACTGCTGTAGATCTTGACACTTTTTCCTCATCAGTAAGATCTGCCGGTTTCTTCACACATAACATCAATCCATTATTAGCAAGGGAAGCACTCAACATGTCCACCTTTTCTAAGGTTAAGTCTGCAACAATGAATATCACAGCAGCGTTTGCCGGAAGGATCCCCTTCCATATCTTTTCGTCCAATGCGTTTACCTCACTTGGTTCTTCTTTAGCAAGTCGGTAAAAAATCTTTCGTCTATGGTTATTGCCTGCTCCTGTCGGTATGATTACCCTCGATCCCATACTTGCATACCCGATTTCCATGCCTTTTTTTAACATGGCATGTGCAATGGAAGCCGTCATTACAATGGATTCTTCAAATAAATCCGAAGGCTTATTATCAAGCATGATGAATAAATCCCGGTTTTTCTGCACTTCGAATTCCTTCGTCATGATTTCACTCGTTCTAGCCGTCGCCTTCCAGTTAATCCATGACAACTGATCGCCTGGCTGATACTTCCTTACCCCGGAGACCACTGAATGTTCCCGTTGTGTTTTCTTTGTTGAACCCACCGCCCCCTGATTGAACACTCGATCAAGATCATTGTAGGCAAGCTCATGATATGGAGGGAAAACAGTTATTTTCAAAGGTGAGCTATATATCGCCTCCTTTTCAAAGAGCCCGAAAAAATCCCCTATCCTGAAGCGGATCGATTGAAACGAATGTTCTCCGCGTGGCAAGTTTTCCAATGTATATGACATACTGAAGGTACGCTTGAACCCCGGAAAGATCATTATTTTCCTTTGGAATCCGCTATCTTCCATCCTCTGAGGCAATTCCTCCTCTACCAACATAAATAATAGGGGCATTAGGTTTTTACGGGTAAATGTCAAGACTATTTCAACAGAATCGCCTGGATAGCATTCCCGTTTATTGCTCTTTCTCTCAACGGTAAAGGCATGCAGCGGATAAAACAGCAGAATCGCAGCGTAAGTAGAAAATGGCAAAAACGAATAAAAAATAAACCAACTGACAAAACCACCTTGAAACATTGCAAAGCAAAAGGTAACGGCCATGAGTGATACCAGTCCGATCACACTCATATTTCCCCTTGAAATGCTGATGAATTTACCCATTAAGTCACAACCCGCTTTACAGGCACTTGAGTCATCGCGACAATTTCATGTATCACCATCCCGGCATCGAATCCATCATAATTCGCTTCAGGTTTCAAAATAAGCCGGTGGGAGAATACGAATGGAACTAAATATTGAACATCATCCGGTAGAACATAGTCCCTGCCCTGGATCAAAGCGTATGCTTGGGCTGCCTTCATCAACGCTATCGATCCACGCGGGCTTACCCCTAAATAAACCCCTTCATGCGTACGGGTTTGATTCGCCAATTCAACAATATAACGTTTTATTGTATCATCCACTATCACCGCTTTTACCTCTGCCTGTAATGATATCAATTCATCTATGGTGATGACGGATTCCAGCTCTTCAAGAGGTGCCATATATTGAGCCCTATGAAGTACCTCTATCTCTTCTTCCACACCTGGATAGCCAATGTTCATTTTTAATAGGAATCCAATTGGGCCTCTGGAAGCGGATATGTTCCCTCGTACTCAATGGGATTTTGTGTCGCCATTACGAAAAAGGGCTTATCCAATCCTCTTGTGATACCATCAATCGTCACACTTGCCTCTTCCATGGCTTCAAGCAAGGCAGACTGCGTTTTAGGCGAGGTCCGGTTAATTTCATCGGCTAAAATAATATGGCCCATTATCGGTCCTGGCCTAAAAATGAATTCTTGTTCCTTAGGATTAAAGATTGAAACACCCGTTACATCAGAAGGCAGTAAATCAGGCGTGAATTGTATACGCTTAAAGCTTGCACCAATTGATTTTGCCAGTGCCCTTACCATGACTGTCTTTCCCACACCCGGAACATCCTCCAATAAGACATGTCCACCGGAAAGAAGTGCCACGATGCTTAATTCTGCTATATCCCGTTTTCCGACAATCACCTTTTCGATATTACCCAGAACCATTTCAAGTTTCTGATTGACCTGCTTATAACTCATTCTCTACCTCCTGAGATTTCCCTATCACCATTTCATATCTTTTCTATATCAATGCCAACACGCTGTTTACATTAAGATCCAATTAAACCTTACATTGTAAGTTTACTAGATATTCAGTAATCCATAAACGAATTTCTCTAAATATATTAATACCGCTTAATGAATAAGGTTTGGCAAACTGTTGCTAATAGGTGCTGCCTTGTCAGCTTATTAGGGAATTCGGTTTAAAACCGAAGCTGTTTCCGCAATTTTTTCTACTAAAGATACATAGATGCCCGATGCCGGCCAAACCTCTTGGTCGGATTTTTGTTTTGCTGCAAAAAGCGATACGGAGGTCATTCACCCAACTAGATGAAGTGTATGGAGATATCGGGCAGATCGCAAAAGTCATGGGCGTTAGGAACAAACATAATTTGAAATTAGTCCTGCTCCGGAAATCCATACAACAGGAGGGAAACCTTCCAACAAGAAATCTTGGACACTGCTGGCATTAAAAACATCTTTGCTGACCAAAAAGGCTGGGTTAAAGTATCCGATGAAGAAATCGTCAAGAGGAACCATAAATCCATCATTACCACTGCCACGTTTGCAGAAGATGCTGTTGATGAAATTAAATCGTGTACAGGCTGGGAAAATATCGATGCCGAAAAAAATGATGACACCCATTTACTTGATGAAATATCATATCACGTCCTGGACCAAGGATCGGGGAAGCTGCTGAACCCGCAGCAAAAACCGCTTATCCCGACCTGGTCAAATAACTCAGAAAGAAAGGATACTCCGGTCATTAGGCAATAAATCTACGATCACATGATCTATTTATCTTAAGGAATTAAAAATGCACCAACTTCCTTTCTTTCTTGTTTATGCTAAAATAAATGCAATCCACTCATAAGATATAAGAGGAACTGATGAACATGTATAAAAAATTCTTCATTTTGATCTTCGCAGCCGCCCTTCTTTTAGGGCTTATTAAAACCATTACGGATATGTAGCAAAAACAGCCCGAGTCCTGACATTAGTCAGGACTCGGGCTGTTTTCATTTTCGTTTAACCTCTCCATTAAGCTTCCCCATTTTCGGGATAAGGATAAAAAACAAACAAACAACAGATAGTGCCAAAACGATGCCGAGCAATATCGTCAGGTCAAAATTAAGGGAAGGCTCTGTTTCTTCTTCGCTTCTCGTTCGAATGCTGACTTCCGAGAATAATCCAAGCTGTTCTGATTTTGAAGCGATGGTATTATTTTGATTCTTCGTTACCGGAGAAAGAAACAGTGAATCCTTCACCGAGTCCATGACATCATATTTCCCTCTTTCAAAAGTAAGGTCCTTTTGTTCTTCAGGCAATCTCCGCTTCTGTTCCAACAATCCTTCCTCATGGAAATATTCCGTTTGAATATCAATATCATTTTCTTGATATTCATTGGGCTCCACCATGGGTTCCTCTTCTGCACCGCCATGCGGTGTATGGCTAAAGAACATGAAGAATAAGACTGCCATTACGTATTTAATCCACTTCATGGGCCATTTCTCTTCTTTCTATAAGACGCTTCACTATATATGGAATGACCGTTCCAATAAGCGTCAGTACAATCAAAATGATAATAGCCGGAATGAATGCCGACTGATTACCAAATTGAATGGACATGTATACGTCTGCAACCGGGTGGTCGACATTGAAATTAGGCATGATTAAATCCAATAATGGAATGGTAAAGAAACTGATCAAACCAATCACAAGGATAGAACCGACAAACGGACCAATTGAGAAGGCAAGCCGGGTAAACGCTGAACAGAAGAATAAAAGCAGGACAGTGAAAACGGTCCATTTAATCTCCTGCATATCTCCCAGTGGATAAATCTTTAAACCATATATGCTGATTATTAAACCTACGCTCAGATTCAATAAGGTAAACAAGGCCGCATGGACCATCATTGGCATGGTTTCATAATGATGCAGGAAGAAACCGATCAATAACCCAGAAATGAGTATGATCACCAACATGACAATTGGCGGGATATTGACCTTTTCCTGATGAAGGACTTCCCCGCTGATTTGAACGGGATTCGCCAAATATTCATACACATACCCGTTCTGCTGATCATCGACTAGAGTGTTGTTCAAGACACTATATACGTCCGTCTTGATTCTTTCGGTTGAGTCTACATTTTGGGACCAATTATCATTAAGCTGATCGGCCCTTTCCTGTACGGACCCCACTTTCGCTTGCAGGTCCGCTGTATCCTTCGTGACCGTGTCCTGTCGTTCCGCTACAGAATTGACAAGGTCGGAAATGAAGCCGACAGTTGTTGCCGTATTGTCTTGAAGTGAGACAAACATTTCACCATCAAGGTTCACTGGAGGTTCGTCCTCCATTTCAGGAACTTCCATATGATCTGACAAATTGGCAGACACTTCTTGAGCCTTCCCCGTAATTGCCGCTAATTCGGCTAAAGTGGCTTTCTGCCCCGTTTCAACGTTAGCATCATATTCTTTCATATAATCCATAATCGAATCTGAGAACATCCCGAAGTTCTCATTGACTCCCGCTAAACTCGCTTTGACGAGTTTTGCTTCTTCATCTACATTTCCGGAAACCCCATTTTTCAAGTTTTCCAATTCTTTTATATTGGCTGCAAAAACCTTTTCTACATTTGCTTCCGTGACTCTTTCAGCCAATTCTCCATAAGATGAGAGTGAACCATAATAGGCAAGGAGGGTAGTTGAATCCCGGTTAGTGATAGGTTTTTCAAAGGCCTTCACCAACATTGCCCGCCTTTCTCCCCCCACTTTTTCAAGGAGTGCCTGTTCGAGATTCTTGATCTCTGTGATGGTCTCGTCAATTGTCATACTCTGGATATCCTGTAATTTTTGAATATCTTCCTGTGACTTTTTCCACTGATCACCTAAATCCTTATAATTCGTGCCAAGCTCATTATAATCAGTCTGTAATTGCGTAAACTGTGCAAGCAGATCATTATATGAATCTACCAGTGTATTAAATTCCGTTATCACTTCATTATAATTTCCCGTTCTGCCGTTTACCGTTCCGCTAAGATTATTGATTTCAGTTTGGAGTTCTGCTGTAAGAATATTGATTTGTTCAGCAGTTCCTTCACTCCCCTCTGCCGGCACCAAACTTTCAAGTGCTGTGTTGATGCCATTTATTTGATCCAGCAGTCCCTTTAGCGACAGTTCATCAATCGGGTCCTTCTTTGAAGGAGCAGCCTCCGATTCACCTTTACCCGTTTCCGTTTCAATATCTTCTATAGATGTCGTTCCTTCACCAATAATTCCCCCATCACCAGAGCCGCTTGCAAGATTTCCTCTTTGCATAAGCAAGGTAGACTGAAGGTTTTCAAGACCCGCCTCTTCCGATTGTTTCAATTGATCAATCGAGCTTTGTTGATCTTGGGTGATTTTCGTAATTTGTTCTACTTGCTTGTCTTTCATGCTTGTTGAAAATTGTTCCAATTCATTACTGCTGGAATCGAGCTTCTGCTGCATGATTCCAACATTCTCACTAATGCCTTGATCATTAAGGCTGTATTTCGTATTCATCCCTTGCTGAATCTCCGGTATCGACTGGTTCCCCTCATTCAGCACCTTGCCATATGATTGAACACTCTCGTTGACAAGTTGCTGATTTTGAGCCGAAGTCTTCTCAAAAAGGATACTTTGAGCTTTTTGATATTCCTCAAAAGAAACTACATCTTCTACAAAGGAAGCCATTTGAGTCTTGGTGTCCCCTATTTCATCCATTGTTTCATTACTCGTTTTGCCAGCATCCTTCGTTTGGGCAAAGACTCCTTCAAGCATTTCCTTATGCTGTTTGATTTCCCCAGCAAGGCTTTCCGAGCTTGGAGTATAAAACTCATACATCGTGTTTTGAAAAGCGATTTCTTTAGCAAGGACATTATCGAACTTCTTACGGATGTCCTCGACCGATTGGGAAACATAGCTCCAATACTGTGTTGAAATATGCTTATTCATTTTATTCTTTGTCTTTTCTAATTCCTTTTGTACCTTCTCCATGTTCTCTGCATTCAAACTTGTTTGTACCTTGTACTTAATTCCCGCCTTAACAGGCTGCTCATCATCGAACGTATAAATATTCTCTGAAAAATCGGATGGGAAATATATAACTGCATCATACTTTTCATTTTCAAGTCCACTTTCCGCCGTACTTCTGTTAACCACAGTCCACTCATATTCAGAATCCTTGTCCAAGGTAGTAACTAGCTCTGAACCCACGTATATGGGATTGTTGTTAAATTCAGTGCCATTATCTTCATTGACAATCGCGATTTCACGAGAAGCCGTTTCTGTCTTTTTCATTGGATTTTGGCCAATATAAGAAAAAAACAGGATGGGCAGCGCTAAGATCACCAGTATTTTACCGATTAATAACATCGGTTTTAATTTTTCAGACACTCTCTTGCACTCTCCTTCTATATTCACTTAGAGGAATTTGGATTTTACTTTCCTGACCGTTTAGTACAAAATATCCGTAACCAGGCTGAATTTCTTCTTCTTTTCTCGAATAGGAGAGCGTATACAAGCTTTGGTCTGATTTTTTAAGAAGCAAAACAGCCTGTCTGACTTGTTTCAATTCAGTTGTCAACGAATCATATCCCTTGGTGAAGTCGTTAGCATTTCCAGCGACGATCAGACTAAATCCTAAATGGCTGTACTGTTTCATCAGGCCACTGATCCTATCCTGAATCCTGCCGTCGATCGTTTGTTGAATCCTTGAAAGGCTATCTATGACAAATATGATGGATGGGAATTCCAGCTGCTTCATCGGTTTCATTTCCAATGCCGCTAGATATTGTCGTTCACGATCTTCAAAGATTTCAGTGATATGATCGAGCCATTCGGATATCTGATCTTTCGTTTCCACATAACGTACAGTCTCAAATAAAGCATATGAAGATAGTCCACGATCGACTCCGTCAAACAAACCAATTTCTCCAATTGTCTGTGTAAGCAACGATTCCAATAGCACTTTAAGGACATTCGTTTTCCCTTTACGTGACTGCCCCACGACAAGCAAGAATGGATTGGAATTCAACTCCACGGAAACAGGCGTAACGCTCTCCTCTGACAGCCCGATTGGAATTGAATCCTTCTTAATGGCTTGTGAGCAGTAACTCTTGAAGCTGCTGGAATCAAGACGTGCCGGTAACATCGGAATCGCCGGCGGTTTGGCCATTTCCTTATATTTAACCTTATGATCTGCCACGGCCTGTTTCATTTCTTCCAAAACGGCTATATCATCCGCTCCACCGGCTGGTAAATAAACCTGCGTGAGATAGGTTTGGTCCTTCTTCACCAACGCCCTTCCCGGAACAGGTTCATTTTCATAGAGGGTCCTCCCCAGAACAGAATATTGTTCCGAACTGTCCATTAAGTAATGGACGACCTTCGTCTTAAGACTATTCATTAACGGCTGGCGAATCGCATTGATTCTCGTTGCCGTTAAAATCATGAAAATTCCAAGTGATTGCCCATCACGTGCAAACTGAATGAGCTGTGCTTCCTGGTCCTGCATTTCATCCTTCACTAAATCGAAATTGTCGACCACAATAAAAATGATCGGCAATTTATCCTCCACTAATGCGTTATAAAGCTTTATGTTACTAAGCTCCCTTTCTGAAAAAAGCTGCTTACGCCTTTCCATTTGCGCTTTCATGAACAACATGAATTTTTCAATTTTCCTTAACTCATCGAATCGAAAGTAATCCCCTGTGTGAGGCAGCTGGCGCAATGGCAGTAAAGCGCTATTCCCGAAATCGAAAATGTAATAATGCAGTTCTTCAGGAGTGAATTGATCTGCAAAACTAAAGAGAAGGGTCAAAACGGTGGTTGACTTGCCGTATCCGGAAGAACCAAAAATCCCAACATTCCCATCCTCAATCCAGTTATAGATATAATTTGTCTGGCTCTGCAATTCGGGCTCATCCTTCATTCCTAGATGGAATTGATACATCGCCAGGCTTGTCTCAGCATTTCTCGATAGACGGTCTTGAAGAGGCTGAAGCCATGGGCTTGCCAACTTCTTAATCTTCATTTCTTCCTGCGTCTTCACAATATGATCCGCAACGGCTTCAATTTCACTTATCTTTTCTTTCCTCTTATTAGTAATTTGTTCCGATACATTTGAGATTTGGACAAGACCAAGGTCTGTGACGAATGCCACTTCATCCTCAGATCCAACCGTATCCTCTAAATATGGTGCACCGCTCCAAGCTGACTGAAACAGTTCATACACCTCATTATTTCCTACCTGCAAATATCCCCGACCGGTGACAGTAATATTTGCGGCATCACTATTTTTAAGAATTTCCTTACTATCATTGGCATCCTGCACTTTTAAAGAAATTTTAAAACGGGCATTGCTCCAAATCTGGTTATCAATAACACCGCCTGGCTTTTGTGTGGCAAGAATTAAATGAACACCCAAGCTCCGTCCAATTCTTGCCGTACTCACTAATTCGCGGATGAAATCAGGTTCTTCGTTTTTAAGTTCCGCAAACTCATCTGATATCAAAAATAAACGCGGTAACGGTTCATCCGCTTTGCCTTCTTTGTATAAGTCCGTGTAATCGTTGATATGATTAACTTCGTATCGATCGAACAAGCGCTGGCGTTTCTTCAATTCGCTATTGATGGAGGCTAGTGCCCTGGCACTGAAGTTCTTGCTTCCCTCAATATTCGTAATGACTCCGAGCAGATGCGGAATCTGCCTGAATGGCTGTGCCATTCCCCCGCCTTTATAATCAATGAGCAAAAAGGCAACTTCATGTGGATGATAATGAACGGCTAATGATAGGATGTAAGTTTGCAGCAATTCACTCTTCCCCGACCCTGTCGTTCCAGCAACCAATCCATGGGGGCCATGCGCCTTTTCATGCAAGTTCAATTCAACCCTATCCGTTTTCCCTTTCAATCCTATGGGAACTGCCAAGGATTTGGAAGACTGATTGGTCCGCCAGTTTTGGCTAATGGGCAGATCTTCCACTTCACGAACTTTCAATAATTCCAGAAATGAAACCGTTTCTGGTATTGAATTGCTCATGCCCTTTTGATGATCTAGTGAACGCAGCGTACGTGCATATCGCTCATTTCCTTCTGATGTATGTGCATCAAGTGTAAAAGGAGTATGAACAGCCTTCGTTTGCTGGATGAGAATCTCACCTTCGCGATCATTTATATACTTCACAAGTGTATGGACATTTTCCGTCAAACTCTCTTTTGCATCCGCAGCAAAAATCGTCGAGATACCTAAATCGTCTGTTTTACCTTCTAAATATTCCAATATGACATGCTCTGCAATTAAATTACGATCCGTGACAATAAAGACAAAATGGGGAGTGAATCTCGCATTCCCTTTGTTCTCATCCATATCTCTTTCCCTCAATAGCTGATAAATCGAAGTCAGCAGCTGATCGCGTGATTGCTCATTGTATATAAAGCCTTTTGCATAGGCATGTGGCAGTTGAAAATGAGGGAGCCATTTCATCCATTCCCATTCTTGGTAATCCTTTTCAGGAAAAATGGCCACAAAACGAACATCATGATAACTATGAAAAAAGGACAGCTGTCCAATCAATTGTTGCAGTTCGCGTTTAACAATCGATTCCTTTCCGACAAGGCCCATCGATCCGCTTGATAAATCGATGGATAACGGAAGATTATCCAGGTTTTTGTATACATCCACTAGTTCCTGCGACTGCTCAAGTAAATCATCTATATCCCGATTGGACATATCGTTACTATTTGCCGAAACCTCATAACTTGAGGGTACGGTCGCCGTTCCGATCTTAAAGTGGAGAGCGTCTTCACTCTCCAACGTTCTCTCCCAAATACGGTCGCTAATACTATCAGTTAGATGCTTCATCCTTTCAAAAGAAGGGTAATGATAGAACAGCACTTTCTTTTGCTTTTCAGACAGCTCTTGCAGTTCTTCCCTCTTCTGGTCTAGATACCTGGTATACACACGTTGACGTTTCTCATCTCTGAATTTTTGCTTCTTTTTGTCTTTAAAGTATTGAACCGTCGAGGTTACTAAAGTCGTTGTGAACATCACAATCGATATGATGATGAAAATGCCCCGAGGCTGAACGATCGTGATGACCCCCATGACAATAAGCATCATTAACGGCGGCATCAGGATTAACCATAACCCTCTATTATTATCTTCCGATTCTTGGCTTGGAAATGATATCGTCACTTTCTCATCCGGCAATTCGTAGATCATCCTTGGTGTCCGGCGATATTGTGGATAGCTTTTCTTCATTTCAGAGATTGGCTTCTTCATTTTAGATAAAGTTGTTTCATAACTCTCCGCACTATGAATCATCAATAAGTCGCCTTCAATCAACCTAAGCAACATGTTTGGCCAGCAAATCAGATCACCATTTTGAACGGGAGCAGCCTTCGTTACCTTTTCACCATTCAGGAAAATCCTACTTTTTTCTTTAGGTATGAGAAGCCACTGCCCTTTATGAAGAACAAAGGAAAAGCCATTGCCGGGAACGGGTCCTTCTTTACGGAAGGTCGCTCCCTCCTTGGCCGATATAGTGATTTCTTTCAAGTTGCCAATATAATAGAGGCTTTCTTCCAATTCCCCTGCCGTATAAAAAATCTCGACCGTTTCTTCTCCTTCATGAAAGGTGAAGCTTTGGAATGGTTTTACATCGCCAAGCTTCTTCCCCTCCCTAAACACCTCATATTCATTAAGCCCATCATGCTTTCTCAGCTTGATGGATCCATGTTCAAAGGGAAGGGAATAGACGGTGATCGTATCCTGTTTTGATGGCCCTATCGTAAATGGACCGTTATGATTATCCTTGATCTTATAGGACTGGTAGGTCCCCTTAGAATAAATCCATAATAAACTCATTAAATCTCACCTCCGCAAAAGGCCCAATGCTCACTCTTTGCTTTTCTCTTTTTCTTCAATTGATTTTTTCGAGGAATCCTTACCTTCTTCTTTTACAGCAGGCTTTGCTTCCGCTTCACCTTTATCTTCCGCATTGGAATTTTTTGCAGGCTGGTTCTGTTCTTGCTGTCCCCCGTTTTCCTCCATTTGCTTATCCAATTCCTCTTTTTCCTTTCTATATTGGGACAACTCAGTATCGACTTCTTTAATTTGCGTTTCCTTTTCTTCCCCGGAAAGTTTATCGTCTAACTTAATCTGTTCTTTCTGATTTACCAAACCATACATAATCAATTCGCGATCCTCCATGATTCTCGCCAAATCGATCGCGTTCTCGTTCATGCCCCTGCCTATATATATCCAATATAGGAGATACTGGCTATCGGTTTGCAAAGTGATTGCATTTTCCACATTTTTCTTAGCGACTCCCTCCAACGGTTCGTAAGTGACATAGGACTTCGCCAGTTCATATTGAACGACATACGGCATATTTTTTGGGTCGTAGTTTTCCAAACGGTCAATGACTTCACTGTATTTTTGTTTTAAGAAGCTTTCACCGCTTTCTACATATGCATCCTGCCTAGGTTGGGAGAAGAATAGTGTGTAAATCGTAAAGAACATCAGTGGCACTAGAATGATCATCGTACCCAAAAGTGTATAGCGGCCCATTCTCCATTTTTTTTCAGGGATATGCACAAATGCCTTTTCTTCCTTCTCTAAAGCATCTATCCGTTTTTGAACGACCGTGGATAGTTCATCCCAAGTCCCCGCTGCCAGTATACTTTTTGATTCGTTCGATAGTTTTAATGTTTTATAATAAAGCAGATACTCTTCGAAAGTATACTGACCATCCACGAATGCCGAAATCGTTGCCTTCGTTTCTTGAAATAGCTCATCATGATTATGCTCATATGGAGGCATACTGTCTTTTACACCATAATGTAGGAAATATGGGGTCAAGCTTGGATCAAAAACGATATTTTCTGGACAGACGACTAGTTGCAGCCGAGTCAATTCATGATTTCTGATTTTCTTCACGATTTGATAAGACGATACCCATCGACCTAACAGGTTTCTATCTTTAGCTTTGGAAAAAACAAAAAAAGAGGCTGGTGGATTTACTCTGATCTGCACCTCGTCCTCTGTCACTTCTATATGTTTCTGGAGAGCATCATCCGCTTCATGAATAAGCTGTAATTCCAGTGGGTCTTGCATCGATAGTTTTGCCCGTTGGAAAACGAACAGATACCCATTATCATCCTTCACCATTGCAGCTTCTGTTTTTTTCTCCAGATATGGTTTCTCATCCATTCTATGTACTCCTTTACCCCTGCTAAAAGGGCTTTAGACTTTATTCCTATAACGGGCCCACACTTAATCCATTAGAGGATCTCAAGGCGGTCCCCCGACGTAATTCCGCTATCAAGCAGGGTATCATAACCTGAACATACAAACTCTTTATTCTTGACCCGCACCCAATATCCATCTTTAGGTGCAGTGGCAATATCCTTTACCTGCCATACAATTTCAACAACCTTCTTGATGGAGCGGTAATTCGAGACTTGCAAGTCAAATACTTCCCCTGTATACCTGTTTAAATCGATCGTAAGTTGAATATATATGGAAACCACCTCTTTTAAAAGCAAAAAAGCACCACGATCTTCATTAAGAGTCGCAGCGCTTTTTCCTAGAAAATTCTTTATCTCTTTGACCTAATGATTATCCGCGAATTTGACTGGCAATCTGATTATCTGTATCTTCAAGGATTTGAGCTGATTTATTCAATTGTTGAGAAACTTCATTCAACAAGCGTGCCATATCCATGAATGAAGGCTTCAATTCTTCATATTGCCCGATGAAAGCCTCACTCGAAGAACCTTCCCAAATACCTGTTAAATGATCTCTCATTTTATCTAAACGACCAATGATATCCGTTACCTGTTGGCTCTCATTATCATATTGCCTAGCTACATCTTTCAGTTCCGAAGGTGTTACGCGAATTTGTGACATAGAAAAACTCCTCCTTTAATCTTATATAGTACATTTTAATAGAACCATACATTTTCTGCCATATAAATAAAAACAAAGTCGAAAAATGGTAAATTATGATTATAGAAAAAACCTAAATATGGGATTATGAAAGTCTATGTACCTGTTTTTCCGAATCATTAAACATTTCTTTGAATGAATTTTATTTTTTTACCTTTTCATGGTAAAAAAAAAGTTCCTTATGCCCATTTTTTTGGACCATTACTAAAATATAGGGATTCCATCAAATCTCTATGAAATTAATCAAACGATTGATTAATATTTGAAAAACCAATCGAAAGGATATCCAAATATACGAAGATCCTTTTTCCAAAGCAAAATAAACTATTTTTAATACATGGATTTCAGCTGTGCGACTTAGTTAATGGAGATCCTTATCACATGATCAAGTCCTCATATAACCCGTTCCAAAAAGTGTTTCACGAACCGATCCGCTTCCACTTTCGTACAGACGCGGATTCCAGGACCGCTAATCTGTTGGCCTATTGTCCTGCCCGTTTCTTCGCCTTCGGTCACACCCTTGACGTTCATCATTTCTGCACTTACAAAACTTGAATCAATCGCAACCCCGACTGCAAGTGGATCATGAAGGGCGCAGCCGCCCAAACCTGGATGGGAGGTTTCATAAGCTTTCATATAATAATCGGTCATTTCCGCTAAAAATCGGGCGCTCTCCTTACCAGTTGCCCGCCATTCATCAAGCTTCGATTTCAAAAGATATGTTTGCAGTGTCACATCAAGTCCCACTAGGGTGATTGGCAGTCCGGATGAAAATACATGATCAGCCGCTTCAGGATCGGATACTATGTTCGCTTCAGCATAAGGCGTTACATTTCCTTGTACGTTTACAGCACCGCCCATAATAACCACCTCTTTTACTAAGGACATGATTTTCGGGGCTTTTTTAATCGCCATTGCGATGTTAGTCAGTGGCCCTACTGCAATAATCGTAATTTCATGCGGCCGGCTTTTCACTTGTTCGATAATGAAATCTGATGCATTCCCTTTTGATGCTTTAATAGTTGGTTCAAACTGAAGGGTATTTCCTAATCCGTCTTCCCCATGGACATGCTTGGGATATTTCTTCTTCTTTCCGCGTACCAATGTTTGACCGGCTCCTTCAAAAACCGGAATGCGCCTATTTAATTTTTCCAAAACGGCCAGTGTATTACGGGTCGATTCAACAACGGGTACGTTACCAAAGCAAGTGGTAAACCCCAGCACTTCCAATTCTGGTGAATTTAATGCATATGCCATCGCCATGGCATCATCAATCCCAGTATCAACATCAAATATGATTGGTTTCAATATTTCCACACCTTCCAGAATTACATTTTTGTGCCACTAAATATTAATGTCCTTTCTCAATAGAGAATAAATAGCTTTCTACACGTTTCATATCTTTTCTTATGTATCAGGAATCACTATTTTCCAACTGAATTTTAACATTCAATTATAGGCAGTTCCACAGAATTTTAAGAATACTCATAATTTACAAACAATGAAAAAGCCTGCCAGTTCATGTATCTACTAGTAAAAATAGTTGACCGCTTATAAATATCAATGATATAAAAAAGGGAAATGAAGAAGTAGGGCCCTTATTCCTTTTTAACTTGTTCAATGCTATTACCCAAACTAGAGAGTGTTCTCTAAATGTAGTTATATTACCTGCGGTTGACGAAGGTGGATAAAGGATGAAAATGTTTAAGTTAATCGAAGATGATCCTTCTACGTATAAAAAGGGGACAAATTTTTTTTTAATATCGCATTCAGAATTCATTGGTGTGAAAAGTTATGTATTACTAGCTGAAGATTTGAAAGGAAAGATCGAAGTAACGGAAGAAGAATTGAAGAGTAAATTCGTTTCCATACATTGATCTTTCGTTTAACTGAAAAAACGAGGGAATTTCATTTCTGAAATCCCCTCGTTTTTCTTATTTTAAATCTTCAATCGAATCAATATCGACGTAATCCGGTACAACCAGTCCATTCTTTGTTCCTTTTAAGTTTGGTCCAAGGTCAACCATATCATCTTTATACTTATTATAGTATTCAAGATGTGTACCAGGAAGCCATGCAGCCACCATTGCGTCCGCACTTCCGTTTGCAACGCCGGCAAACATTGGTCCCACTTCAACTTGACTTAATGTTACATCATAACCATTATGTTCCAGAACCTTGCCAATTACATTTGTACTGGCAATTTCAGTGTCCCATGCAACATAAACCAGTTTGATTTTTTCACCATTTCCTGATTTAGCACCTTTAGTCCACTTGGACACTTTGTCCGGATTTTCGCTTATCCATTTTTCTGCCGCTTCTGAAGGAGACATCCCTTCAGTGACTTTGACCATTACATCTTCCATATCATCAGTTTTCCAGAAGAATTGATCAATAATTTTATAAGCGCCGGGCGCATCCTGTTCGAGGCCTTTTCTGGCAATCGAATTAATATTTTCAGCCCCGCCAAAGGATTTTTTCGGATCTTTGAGATATTTCAAGTCATATTTCGAGAACATCCAATGCGGTGACCATCCAGTAACGATGATCGGTTCTTTTTTATCAATTGCTTTTTTCAATTCAGCAACCATTGCCGCCGAAGATCCTTCAACCAACTTCCAATCATCCAACTTATAATCATCTATAGCCGTTTTAGTCAACTTCATCAATCCTGCTCCAGGTTCAATTCCGATGATTTCATAATTGGTTTTGGCAGCAAAACTGTTTTTATCCCCGTTCACAGCTTTTTCTTTTGTAAAAGTACCGAACAGTGCAGTCCCTACAACAAGTAAAGCTAATATTGTAAAAATGATTTTCCTGCTAACGATATGCTCGTAAGCTGGCTTACGAAGGTTTTGCGTGATACGATCTAGAATGATTGCAATGATTACGATGGATAATCCTGCTTCAAATCCTTGTCCTACATTAATTTGGCTGACAGCCCGGTAGACATCTGCCCCAAGCCCGGGTGCTCCAACCAATGAAGCTGTAACAACCATGGATAATGCAAGCATGATGCTTTGGTTAACTCCTGCCATAATCGTTGGAGTAGCCAATGGTATTTGTACCTTGAATAACTTTTGGCTGCTTGTTGAACCAAAAGCATCCGATGCTTCAATTAAATCATTAGGCACTTCCTGAATCCCAAGATTGGTCATACGGATTGTCGGTGCGATTGCGAAAATGAATGACGCAATGATTCCCGGCACTACCCCTATTCCAAAGAATAATATTGAAGGAATCAAATAAACGAATGCAGGCATCGTTTGCATGAAATCCAAAATTGGGGTTACGATCTTGCGCACCGTTTTATTTTGGGCACACCATATTCCGATCGGTATCCCGATCAGTATGGTTAGGAATCCTGACAATATAACGATAGCAAGTGTTTGGATGCTTGATTCCCAATAACCAAGATTATCAATCAAAAGTAAGCTAATGAAAGTAAATATTCCCAATGGCCATCTGCTTGTATAGGTAACCAGAAGGGTTAGGACTATAATTAACACGATTGAAGGTCCAGCACTCATTACATCGACCAGGATATTCAGTAGACCCTCAATCACATTCGTAATATGTGTAAATAATCCAGCAAATACAATAGTTATCCAATCCACTAAAGAATCGACCCAAGCTCCTAGTGGTATTTTTGTC
Organism: Peribacillus sp. CSMR9; assembly: GCF_033141925.1. Lineage (NCBI taxonomy): Bacteria > Bacillati > Bacillota > Bacilli > Caryophanales > Bacillaceae > Peribacillus > Peribacillus sp. CSMR9. Next base: position 27,732 of record NZ_JAOPHO010000030.1, on the reverse strand, counting down.
ATATTCATTGAATTATTCACTCTCCATTTCATTCAAGGAATCTTTATTTCCTGCTAAAGCACCAATCACGGCACCGCGAAGCAGAATTCCTTTTATTCTTTTCTGTTCATCAATCACTGAGATTGGCAAGCTTGAAGTTGCCATCACATCCATGAGGTTACCAAGTAATTCATCCTCTTTTACAGTTGGGATATCGGTTGACATCACTTCAGAAATCGATTGGTTATTGCTCATTGCCTGACGAGCCTGTTCTGCAGTCACTGCCCCCAATAATTTCTGCTTTCTATCCACAACAAAAATGCTGGAATACCCTTGTTTGCGCATGATTTCCAATGCAACCCTCGGACCTCTGTCAACTGCAATCTTCTCTGGGCGTATCATCACATGAGAAGCTGTCAGTACTTTTGATAGATCAACATCTTCAACAAACTTCTCGACAAATTCATTAGCTGGATTCATCATGATTTGTTCAGGAGTTCCCAATTGAATTACACTTCCATCTTTCATAAGAGCAATTCTATCCCCTATTCTTAATGCTTCATCAAGATCATGGGTAATGAAAATGATCGTTTTTTTGTACTGATCTTGAATTTCAATCAACTCATCCTGCATATCCTTACGTATTAATGGATCAAGAGCACTGAAGGCTTCATCCATCAATAATATGTCCGTATCACTAGCAAGTGCCCGAGCTAACCCAACCCTTTGCTGCATACCACCGCTAAGCTGTGACGGCAGCTGATTTTCGTAGCCTTTCAATCCAACGGCCTCTAGAGCCTTCATCGCTTTTTCATGGCGTTTTGTTGGATCCACTTTTTGAATTTCGAGCCCAAATTCAGCGTTTTCCAATATCGTTTTATGCGGAAATAAAGCAAAGTTCTGAAAAACCATGCTTATTTTCTTTTGCCTGACTTCCCTTAGGCGCGCCGCGTTCATCTTCACGATATCTTCTCCCCCAATTAAGATTTCTCCCAATGTAGGATCGATCAAACGATTGAACATGCGGATTAAAGTGGATTTCCCACTTCCGGATAGACCCATGATGACAAAAATTTCGCCAGGATAAATCTCGAAATTCACATTATTAACTCCGACCGTTTGTCCCGTTTCTTTCAAGATTTCTTTTTTTGTTTTGCCTTGCATCAATAAATCTGTTGCTGCTTTTGGAGATTTGCCAAAAATTTTCGAAACATTTCTGACTTCTACATACGGCTTCATCAAGTCACCTCATTCTAATAGTTGCCCATATGATTCAGTTTTGCTGAATTTCCCCGTTTTATGCGAGTGATGATTATTAATACACAAGTACCTTGAAATAATCGAAATTTTTAAAAACGATTCTACCCATACACTTTTTTCTTCTGTTCTATACCATATTGAGGTAAAAAAAGCGGAATTGACACATATGTGAGTGGCACCTTCTTGCACAGGACCTAATGAACAAAGAAATTACCTATTTTTATTGTTCCCAAGAAGGCATTCTTTACTTGGATTATATATGTGTGATTAATTGAGCATTTCAAGTAGGAAAAGGAGGTGCAATCACAATTGAGGAAACAAGCAGGCACAGCATATACCAACTTTAATATAAACGATTTCCACTTAGAGTTTTCTGTCCAGTCGTTGGACTAAAGATTACCCTCTTAAGTACTTCATTTTCCTTAACCAGGTGGAATGATACTTGCAGTATGACACCATACGCATTGAAAATGATTATGGGATTCCCAATGTGTCTAATTTGAGCATTTCAAGTAGGGAAAAGAGGTGCAATACAACTGAGGAAACTAACAGGCACAGCATATATCAACTGAAATATATTGGTTTTTATTTTAGAGTTTTTTGGTCAGTTCCATCACACGGAATAAACCGTTCTCCCTAAAGTACTTTATTACCTTAACAAACAATGAATATAAATTCAAATGATGTGCGGCGGAATTGTTGAGTATTTATGCTAAGAGTGTGCATCATATGAAAGTGACACCATTCTTCTATAAACATTGACTTATCAACGTTCATAGCAAAAACTCGGACGTCGAAAACAAATTTTCGGACACACGATTTATCATTTTTTTCAAATGTGAAATTAACTCACAATTGAATACTCTTCACGGATAAAACCAATACAAAAAATATGGCTACTTTAGTTAGTGGATTGCCTTCTTTCAATTAATCCATTCATAGCTTCATCGGCTGTACAAGTTTTCCATTGCTGCAAAGGATATTAAATAATAAAAAATACAGACCGTGCATTTATAACTACACCCAGCGTGAACAATCGCTACACTTCTATTGCCTTGCTGTTCATTATCAAGATTTTATATTCAATCGTTTTTTTGTTATTTTAAAATACTTTTTATGACGTTGTCGGGCAGATAACAACCATTTCCCCAAAATCAATATCCCTAACGTCACTAGATTTCTTGTTAAATAAAATTCTCATCTTCACTTATCAATTCATAATTTCTATATACTGTATAGATTCTTTCTATAATTTTTTTCACATGCAGATATGTAAAAAAACCAATTGATTTACCAATCGGTTTTTTTTGTTGAGAATTTAATAACTTATTTCAGCTATACCCTCAGCGATTTGACTTTAGAAAATATAAATACTCTATTCCAGCAGCAGTTATCTTTGTGCCGGCCCGTCCTCTGCCTTTGATCACAAATCCTTCGCCCGCTAAAATATCCAAGCGGCGGCGGATCTGCTGCGTGGACAAGACAATGTCCGAATCTATGCTTTGACTTGATATAAGCTCTCTGCTCGCCGCTTTTCCTTTATCGTTACATTGCTTGATTACTTCCAAAATAAAAGTGCGCTCTTGCATTTCCAGCATACTTTCACACGCGGAGTATTTCGAAATCACACTTTCTCCCGCTTGTCCGTGCATGAACGGAAGGTCCCTTTTCATCAATACATTTCCCTCACAGACCGTCAGCATGTAATCAATAGTACTTTTCAGCTCTCTTATATTGCCGGGCCACTCATATTGCATGAAATATTCCAGTACGTCTTGCTCTACCTTTACCCACTTCCCACTCTTTGTGATGAGATGCTTAATCAAAAGTGGAATATCCGCTCTTCTCTCATTGAGTGGCGGAATGCGGAGATTAAGTACATTCAGCCGGTAAAATAAGTCTGTTCTGAACGAACCGTCCCGCATCTTTCCTTGAAGATCCTTATTCGTTGCTGTAATCAACCGAACATTAATGGGTATGATTCTTCTGCCGCCAATCCTTCGAATTTCCCCCTCCTGCAGAACTCGCAGCAGATGTGATTGAACTGTGAGACTTATGTCGCCAATTTCATCCAAGAAGATAGTCCCGTTATCCGCCAATTCAAACAAACCTTTCCTGCCTCCCCTTTGCGCTCCTGTAAATGTCCCTTCTTCATAGCCGAACAATTCACTTTCAAGCAAAGTTTCTGTTAATGCGCTGCAGTTCACAGCGAGAAACGGCCCGTTTTTTCGCATTGAATGCTCATGAATAGCATGCGCAAACAGTTCCTTTCCTGTTCCTGTATCACCCTGAATCAAAATCGGATGCCCCGACAAGGCAAGCTTCTTGGCGATCTGCTTACGTTCTTTCATTACTTCATGCTCGCCGATAATATCATGAAAGCTGTATTTCGTATAAAACCCCTTATTTCGCATTTCCCTTTGTGCCGTCTTTTCAATTTCAACGGCTTGATGTACACTCTTGAAGGTTGCGACAATTGTATTTTCTTTCTCCATTTGTAATCGAAAAATGACGACATCCATGCCATCTATATCGAAGAACTTGCTTGCATCCCTACCGTTCATGATGAAATCGGTAATATCCCGGCTATGCATTACTTCCTTCATATACTTTTTAACTACATCTTGTGGATCAACATGAAACAATGCCGCAAGCCTATTATTGAATACTGTAATCTGCCCTTCCTCGTTAACGACCAATATTCCATCATCGACAGTTCCCAGCACATTTTGGATGTGCTCGCTCATCCGCTTGGCATCCCGCTCTGCATATAACAGCCTACGTTGTAATTCAATGATATTCCTAATGTACCTTTCCGAAATCCTCGAGGATATATCCTTGTTCAAACCGCAGCGTTCTACAACTTCTAAAATTGTTGTCATGTCAAAAAGTCGCACACCTATATCGATTACTTCTTTTATGTATGAGGGACAAAGATTTGTTTCTCCTGGTGTAACTGCAATATGAACATCCTCATAAAACAAACTCCCCTTCCGAAAAGGGATGAATTGAACATGATCGACACCAAGCTGATATAAGGATTCAATAAGACTTATTGTTGCCTCATCAACATCATTGACCACCAGAACTGTTAAGCCTTCAGGTATTCTTAATAGTTTATCAATGTATTCATGATGAACCGTTCTCTTTCCCACAATTATTTTCTCGGCATTTATGCTATAAATGTCGTTTGTTTTATCATAAGCAGCATCTGATGAATACAAGATTATTGTATCTTCCAGAGACTCCGGTAATCCCTCATCGGCAGAATGGCTTTTAATATGAACATAGTCTCCAAGCAATTGTTCCAGCTGTTCCTGCAAGGCTTGCTTTGTTTTTGCACTTCCCGCTATAAGCGTAAGTGAGGATTTTGACATAAAAGCACCTACCTGTCTTTAAATTGGTTCTATTATATCACCAAAAAGAACCAATAATGACCTTAAACTCTAATCTAATTCTAAAGTTTTCATAATAATCAATCTAGAAATATTGGCACAGATTTTGCATATATAAAGCATTGATGTGCCTATGGATTTGAAAAGGAGGGAAACAGCAGAATACGAGAAAAACAGATGATAGTCTATGGGGCCGGCATAATTTTGTAAGCGGTTTAGTTCCATGCTTTTATTTTAAATACAAAGGAGAGACACTTATGAGCCAAATTGAAGAGAAGGTTGTTTCGCTTGGAACATCAGGGAAAAAAGAGAGAAAAATCAATGTTTTTGTACTGCTGCTCTGCATTCTCGCAATAGCAACGCTATTCACTTACATTTTGCCGGCCGGGGAATATGCACGAATTGAAGCGGATGGACGGACAACTGTAGACGCCAATTCTTTTAAATGGATAGAATCTGCACCAGTCGGATTGTTCGATATGATAAAAGCAATTCACACAGGAATGGTAGAAGCCGGAAATATTATCTTTTTCTTATTGATTATCGGAGGGTTTTTCGGTGTTTTAAGAGCAACAGGTACGGTTGATGTACTTATCGGGACAATGGCTCGGAAGTTGGCGAAGCGTGAAAAGCTATTGATTCCTGTCGTGATGCTGTTTTTCGCAGTAGGCGGCTCCTTAATGGGGATGGCAGAAGAAACACTGGCATATCTTCCTCTTATCATTCCCCTGGCGTTGGCTCTGGGATTCGATACAATTACAGGAACCGCCATTGTTATAGTAGGGGTAATGTCAGGGTTTACGACAGCCGTCATGAATCCATTCACAGTAGGACTTGCCCAAGGAATCGCAGAATTGCCGATGTTCTCAGGAATGGGGTTCCGCCTTATTTTATTTGTTATTGTCTATCTGGTTTCCGTTCTTTATATCTATCTTTACGCAATGAAGGTAAAGAAAAATCCTTATATAGGAATCTACGGAAAATATACAAAAGAAGAAGCGAAAAACCTGCTGCAATCAGGTGCGAAATTAACAGCGAGACACAAGTTCATCTTAGTAGCTTTTTTAATTAACTATATCGTCTTGGCGTTTGGAGTCATCAAGTTCCAATGGTACATGACAGAAATTGCTGCCTTATTCATTGTATTGACAATCGTAATTGGAATCATCGGAAAACTTTCTGCAGATCACATTGTCAACTCCTTTACTAATGGATCTGCAGCCTTGCTCGGCGGCGCTTTGATAATCGGCGTATCACGCGCCATTCTTGTTGTATTGAATGAGGGCCATATCGTCGACCCTATGCTGCATCAAGTAGCTGAATCTATCCAGCATATCCCTGCCTTGTTAAGCGTTGCTGGCATGTACAGCTTCCAAACTCTTATCCATTTTATTCTAGCGTCCGGCACCGGTCATGCGATGCTGACAATGCCAATTATGGTGCCGCTCGCAGACTTATTGGATATTACACGCCAAACTGCAGTGTTGTCTTTCTCTTTCGCGGACGGAATCGGGAATATGATTTTCCCGACCGCTACCACCTTAATGGCGGGCTTAGCAATCGCAGGCATTTCTTGGACAAAGTGGGCGAAGTGGATTTTGCCGCTGGTGCTCATTCAATATCTCATCGGATTAGTAGCTGTTATCATAGCCCACTTCATCGGGTATGGTCCATTCTGATAGCAGTATTTACAGGAGGAGAAACGAATTGCTTACTTTAATTAAAAATGGCGAGATATACTCACCCAATTACTTAGGACGGAAGGACATATTGATTACAAACGATAAAATCGCATTTATAGATGTCAGAATCGAGATTCCTGACAACTTTGCCCCTATTCAAATCATTGATGCGGCTAATCTTTTCGTTGTTCCGGGTTTTATAGATTCACATGTTCATATTATTGGTGGAGGCGGCGAGGGAGGATTCAAAACCCGCACCCCCGAGCTGATGCTCACTGATATTACAACTTCAGGTATTACAACGCTGGTCGGCTTACTTGGTACGGACGGAACTACGCGTAGAATGGAAAGTCTTCTTGCCAAGGCGCGGGCGCTTGAAGAAGAGGGTATTTCCTGCTTCATTCATACTGGCTCCTATCAAGTACCAGTAAAAACATTGACGGGAAAAATCGAGGACGATATTATTTTAATCGATAAAATTATCGGTGTTGGAGAGATTGCAATATCCGACCATAGATCATCAGAACCCACATTTGAGGAATTGACTAAAGTCGCCTCAGCGGCACGCAATGGCGGTATCCTGTCAGGAAAAGCTGGGATATTAGAAGTTCATGTAGGGGACGGAGATGGAAAGCTTTCCTTGCTGCATGAAATTGTAGATAAAACCAACATTCCGATTAGGCAGCTCCATCCGACACATATCAATCGAAATGGGGAATTATTCAGGGCGGGAATTGATTACGCGAAGAGAGGCGGATACGTAGACTTTACCACAAGTACCATTCCTTTGTTTTTGGAAGAAGGCGAAGTGAAGTGCAGCAAAGGCTTGCGCCTGATGCTTGAAGAAGGGGTTCCAGTCGGGCACATAACCTTCTCTTCAGACGGACAAGCAAGCCTTCCCTTCTTTAACAACCATGGGGAGTATGCAGGCCTACAAGTTGGAAAAGTATCCTCGCTATATCACGAAGTCCGTGATTCTGTTTTAAAAGAAGGCATCCCGCTGGAAACGGCACTGAAGGTCATCACAACCAATCCCGCACAAGTACTAAAGCTTTCGAGCAAGGGCAGCATCCAAACCGGGAAGGATGCTGATATTGTATTGTTGCAAAAGGATACATTGACAATTGATACTGTAATTGCAAGAGGACAAGTGATGGTAGAAAAGATGGTTCCACTTATAAAAGGAACGTTTGAATGAGGGAGTGACTTTTATGCCTGGGAAAAGTCATCACTGTCATGGCGGAGGTTATCAACAAAGTGGACTTTTTAGGTAATCGGTAATGACATACAACTTGAGTTGTATGTCATGGAGCCTGTTCTTGTCTTCAGCCCGCTTCAATCTACCAGCATTATGTACAGCTCTATCTATATTGAGTAAATACTATATTGAAGCTATTGCTGCAAATGAAGAGATCCGTGGAAAACTGCTGCGTTGGTATCATCACGGCAATCAGTCTTCATATCGGCTATGAGTCAGCTTTCCGTAGTCTCGCGAAGCTACCTTCGGCAAAAGAAAAGTCCGTGAGCTGTGTATGAAGCTAGGGTTCTCGAAAAAGAGGAACTGGATGTCATTATGAATTCTTATGAAATGACGCATCCCGAGATTTGCAGGTGTGCATCCATTGTCCAGAACATAAGATACAGCAAGTATTTGAAAGTACTTTAGGGTTTGTTAAGAAATATAAAATAGAGATTTCCTGTTAACTTGGAGATTATGCAGCTAATCAAACAATTATGAGTACATTCCTTTTTTTGCAACTTCACCCCTGGTGAAGTTGCTGTCTTTATACCCTAGCACTTAGTTTAATGATGACTATTAATATCATCCTTCGTAAACTTGGAAAACATGAAAATCATAATCCAAACTAAATTTATATATTATTGTCAACTTCAAATTTCTTGACTAATTTGGTCTACTATTTGAATGATGTCCTGATCCTCGCTTATTACTCCTTTATCAAAAAACAACCTCGTGTTAAATCGGTAGGATATGTGCTCTGATGACAAGGCAGCGGAAATCGGCAACTGGAATGAAAATGGAATAAGGATTTCCTGCTCCTCCTCTATAAATTTTGTTGTCAGTATGGTTGTGGTATCAAAAATCCGTTGCACATTATTCACCTTGTCTAATTGCACTAAGTCACACTCCAACCGTTTTATTTTTTGCTCACAGATTCCTCCTATTATGTAGAATTCACCTGTTATCCGTTCTCCCAACCCATACTTTACCTTAGGCAATTTAAGATCGATTACAGCTTTTCCTATTCCTAATTGTGACAGATATCTTCTCAACAACAAGTTGTTTTCCCTCCTGGAATTTTACTACAACAATTAAAAATGATTAATGTTTGGTATCTAAGTTACTCATCCCCATCACCGAAAAAGCCACCAAAATCTTCAAACTGTTCTTCCACATCAAACATATCTTCTTCTATTCCAAGGGCATCAGTAGCCCCTTCTAGCACCCCATCCATATCTAAACCATCTATCATTTCGCTAAGCAGCATGCCACCCAATACTCCTGCGGCTAATCCTCCAACCATTCCCCCAACACCACTGAATTTATTTCCTGTAGGTGAATATTGATCATGATAAGAAAATGGACGCGTGAACAATTGAGGCTGTTCCACTACCTCTGCAATTTGTTGCTGTAAAAAATGGGTAAGCTCTTGATGTTCCTCTAACAGTCTATGATCAATAACAAATTCCCGTTTGGCTTCAATTTCTCGATTCCCATTTTGACAATCGATTTCCATAAACACCTGCTCTACAGCTTCTTTTGAAGAAATCCGTATCTCCAATTCATTGATCTGGCCGGCAAATTGCGCTGTTGGAAAGAATGAAAATTCCTGTCCATAGGCATCCACTTTTCCTGAAGTAGGTTGTTCTCGAAAACCGAGCTTACTTAGTGAGTTGAAAATGGCTTCTAGTTCCTTTGGAGCCTTAAGGACCAATGCATCTACATCAATGTGATCCAATCCACCTTGAATATCTAGGTGAGTATCGAAAAAGTAAGAAATCGAACCTCTTGTTAAAGGAAGATCTTGCGGGATTTTGTAAGTGAAATCAAAATGTTTCTCTTCCTTTTCCTTAATTGTAAACGGACCGCTTAAAGGTACAGATGACACTTTTTTCGTGACAGTTTCCCCACGTTTTGTCCTCACTTTAATCATGAAGCCAACTGCTAACTGGTTAATTTGTTGTTCCACTTCTCCGCCATGTAAAATTACTTCCCCTTTTAGTGTCTCACCAGCATAATAAGAACGGTTTTCGTAGCGTAAATCAACAGTTGCTGCACCTTTCCCTAACTTAGCCATAAACTTCTTAAACATTCGGTTCATTTCTCCTTTAATTTCCATTAGTCTGTTATGATCATTTCACTTTCGCTTGAAACCCTATCAATTTATACGAATATATAGCTCTTAAAGTTTCATTTACATTCTAAGATTGCCCTCTTGAATATTATGTGTTCCTAATCTGCCCCTTTAAATTAAGAAAAAAACTATTAATCTTTATCTTTTTAACAATCTGAATAACCAATAAAATATTATCCATGGAAGAATGACCCATTCAATTATATTAGTAATTGCATATTATGAGCTTACACCAATTAATGGGATTAAATGACGCTTTGCTATTTGGTAAATCGTTCTTTCTAAGAACTGGATCAATATTCACTATATAGAAGATAATAAGTAGTTTTTAATGTTTGTATACTCGGTTTGTATACAAGCCTATGTATTTCCCGCCGATAAAATCGTAAGTTTTTGATTTTCCAAGTAAACATGCATTCATACAGGAATAGATAATTTTTTATAATGAAGTCCCACTCTAGGGTGATTGCTGATTGTATAAAACTTTTTAATGAAAAGCTAAAAAACACAACGGTGAGCGTAACTTGTAATAAAGCTGTCTTACCAAAGGAGGATTGATGGAGATTTACCCATTAAAGAGAGAAAAAATAGAATCAAATGAAATAGACAAAAGCCTTACTCCAATCCCTTTTACTTGTAAATCATGCGGGGAAACTTATGATGAATCTCTTATGAAAGTAGAATTGAATGTATGTCCGAAATGCCAATATCACTACCCGGTTACAGCTTATGACCGCATTTCAATGGTTACAGATAGTGGTTCATTTTCGGAATTCAATAAAAGTTTAATTTCCGTTGACCCGCTGAACTTCCCTGAATATAAAGATAAATTAATTTCTGATAAGAATAAGACTGCATTAAATGATGCGGTTATTACCGGGGAAGCTTCCATTGGTGGTTATCCGGTTGTGATTGGTGTCATGGATTCTCGTTTCCGTATGGGAAGTATGGGCTCAGCAGTCGGTGAAAAAATCACAAGAGCCATTGAGGAATCATTAAAAACACGAAAACCATTTATATTGTTTTCGGCAAGCGGCGGAGCTCGAATGCAAGAAGGAATTCTTAGTCTCATGCAGATGGCAAAAACGAGTGTTGCTTTAGAACAACTAAACTACGAAAAAATCCTTTTCGTATCCGTTTTAACGAATCCTACAACGGGTGGAGTTTCTGCTAGCTTCGCTTCATTAGGTGATATCAATATTGCCGAGCCACAAGCTTTAATTGGCTTTGCAGGAAGACGCATAATTGAACAGACGATAAGAGAAGAACTTCCAGAAAATTTCCAAACCTCTGAATTTTTATTAGAACATGGGCAACTGGATATGGTTGTAAATAGGAGTGAATTAAAACAAACATTAACAACCATTTTAAAAATCCATCATCTCGATTTCAGGGAGTGTTTTAAACGATGAATTTGCAAGTATTAAAACAACTGGAAAATCAAATTGCTGAATTGAAAGAGGTGTCTACAAAGCATAATCTTGACCTTAACGAAGTAATAAATAATCTTGAGCAAAGAGTCAATGAAATCAAAATCCATCTTAACGAGAATATGGAAGTTTGGGATAAAATTCAACTGTCAAGAATTCAACAACGCCCTACTACTTTAGATTTTATCCACCATATTTTTGAAGACTTTATTGAACTTCATGGTGACAGACTTTATGGGGAAGATCCTGCATTGATTTCAGGAATAGCTACCTTCGAAGGAATGCCTATAACTGTTTTAGGAAATCAAAAAGGTAAAAATACTAAGGACAATATCTATCGTCGTTTTGGCATGTCGCAACCTGAAGGCTACAGAAAAGCCCTAAGAATTATGCAACAAGCCAATAAGTTCAATCGCCCCATCGTAACATTTATCAATACGGCAGGGGCCTTCCCAGGTCGTGAAGCCGAAGAACGCGGACAATCACAAGCTATCGCCCTCAATCTTCGTGAAATGGCAAGTTTTGGAGTGCCTATCATCTGTTTTGTAGTTGGTGAAGGCGGGAGTGGTGGTGCATTGGCTCTTGGAATTGGCAATCGAATCTTCATGCTAGAAAACACATTTTATTCGGTTATTTCACCTGAAGGAGCTGCAGCATTGTTATGGAAGGATGCCACACAAGCAAAACGAGCAGCTGAGGCATTGAAAATTACGGCTAAGGACTTGATGGAACTAGGGGTGATTGATGAGATCATCAAAGAACCTGTAGGAGGAGCACATATTGACATCCCACTTCAATCGCACTTTATCAAAGAAACCTTACGAAAAGCATTACAAGAACTTGGTCAATTAGATAAAGGCAATCTACGCCAACAACGTTTTGATAAGTTCCGAAAAATCGGTGAGTTTATGGAAGAAAGGACATTTAAATAAGAAGATGAACATTTATTTCCCAACATGTTAATAGAACATTTGATATAGATTGTTAGACTCAACATTTTGTAATGTAAATTATAGTGCCCATGTCTTTCCTCCCCAATTACACCTGAATTATTTCTTATCTTTTTGTTACATTATTCATGGCCATGCCAAATAACCCTCCAAACCCTTTTGGCATGGCTTATCTCTGTTTTACAAAACCGTTAATTAGGCTATATGGAAATCTCTTGCCTACTTAATAAAGCATAAACTCAATGAACCTCCCCAAAATTTAATCGAACCACTTCACGTTTAAAATGTTTGTCCCTTTTCGCCAATAAAAAAAATTCCCCTACAGGTAGATTATTAAATGTACTTAATAATCTACCTGTAGGGGATAAAAAAGGGATATCATTTAAATGAAATTGATATTGTCCGTATTGATTCAATCATCTCCAACAGTTACCTCGGCTCAATCAACTGGCATCATTCAAATTTTGTTTATTTGGCGGTAAGGAACCTTGTCATTTCAAGGCTGCTAAATTCTTAACAAAGAAAGTTGAATTATTAAAGAAGTCTTATGTTTATTTTGCATTCCTGTGTTCATCAAAATCAATCTGGCATTCCTCTAGCGGAATTACTTTTGTTTTCTTAATTAACTTATACCCAAGCCACAATACCAGAAAAAATGGGATGCCAATATAGGTAGCAACCACACTTGCCCAATTAATGGTATCTCCAAGAAAGGCTTGATAGTTTTGCGCCATTAAAACGAAAAAACAAAGGGCAAAGGAAAATATCGGTCCAAAAGGAAACCATTTTGATAGATAGGGAAGATCGTCCAGTGAATACCCTTGAGCAATGTATGCTTTTCTAAACCGGTAATGGCTCGCCGCTATACCTAGCCAGAATATAAATCCAGTGACCCCAACTGCATTCATCAGCCAAATATAGATAACTCCATCACCGAATATGGAAGCAAAAAATGCAAGCATCCCAACAAATGAGGTCACAATCAGTCCCCAAATGGGAACGCCGCGCTTGTTGAGCTTCCCAAAAATCCGCGGTGCCAGCCCTTCATTTGCCATTGAGTACAACATTCGGCTTGTCACGTAAAGACTTGAATTACCAGCAGATAATACAGCCGTTAAGATGATAGCATTCATAACGGAAGCAGCAAATGCCAGTCCCACTTTTTCAAACACCATCGTAAACGGGCTAACCATGATCGTGTGTCCCTGCAGGCTGCCATTCGTATAAGGAACGATCAGTCCAATAACAAGTATCGCTAGGATGTAAAAAAGGAAGATCCTCCAAAAGATGCTACGAACTGCACGAGGTACATTTTTTGCCGGGTCTTCACTTTCACCGGCTGCCACACCGACTATTTCTGTCCCTTGAAAAGAGAAACCAGCAGCAATGAAAATACCCAATGTTGCCAAAAAGCCACCGGCAAACGGAGCGTCACCAACTGTGAAGTTTTTAAAACCAATCGCCTCTCCGTTCATGATCCCGAATATCATCAATACTCCGACAACGATAAAAATGATGATGGTCGCCACTTTAATGAGCGAAAACCAATATTCCCCTTCTCCATATCCTTTAACTGATACGTAATTCAATAAGAATATCAAAACTAAAAACAAAGAACTCCATAAGAATGACGGGCTGTGAGGAAACCAAAACTTCATAACCATCGTTGCGGCAGATAGTTCCGCCGCAAGCGTCATCGCCCAGGTGAACCAATAGTTCCAACCAAGTGCAAACCCTAGTGCCGGATCGATGAAACGCGTAGCATAGGTACTGAAGGCTCCGCTGATTGGCATAAATGATGCAAGTTCTCCGAGACTTGTCATAATAAAATAAACCATGATACCGATAACGGTATAAGCTACCAAAGCCCCGCCAGGTCCTGCAGAGTGAATCGCCGGCCCGCTGCCGAGAAAAAGCCCTGTTCCAATTGCACCGCCCAACGAAATCATCGTAAGGTGGCGCGCTTTTAGCTTTCTTTGTAAAGTATTTGACGGCTGGTTTTGCTCATTTTTATCAAACGGCTGCAATTGCCTATTTTCCAAATTGGGTTCCCCTCCAAAAATGCATATTTAATCTAGCACGAATAAGTAAAGTGGATCATTCTCAATAGTTACTTTTTGCAATTTTTACTTTTTCAAAGTCATTTTTTCTTATGCTAAGACCTTTTTTGGAATTCAGGGATCTAAGTAGCATTTCCGCAACTATGTTAGGCTTAAAAACTCAAGTCAAAGGGCTTATATGCCTAACGTTTTTTAAAAGAATCACCGAATTTTTAAAGATTCGGTGATTTAGCATCATCATATTATGTTGTAGGTAAACTCCTATTAATAAATGAATTCCAATCGATTTGATGTAACCAGCTTGCCGTTGCTTCAATATCTTTTGAAAAGATACGGTCTTGCGTAATGCTTGGAATGAGCTTTCTTGCTTCCGTATAGAACTCTTTTGTAAACGGAGCCATCTTTTCTATTCCACGGTATTCCACCGCTTGCAGGGCACAAATGAGCTCAATCGCCAAAACGCGGCGAACGTTTTGAATGATTTGATGTGCGTGTCGGGATCCAATCGTTCCCATGCTTACATGATCTTCCTGGTTCGCTGAAGATGGAATGGAATCCACGCTTGCAGGATGTGCAAGTGTTTTATTTTCAGAGACGAGTGAAGCTGCACAATATTGCATGATCATCGCTCCAGACTGCAAGCCAGGTGACGGACTTAAGAATGGCGGTAAGTCATTCAGCTGAGGATTGACGAGTCTCTCAATGCGGCGCTCTGAAATATTCGCAAGCTCGGCAACAGCGATTTTCATGAAGTCCATCGCAAATGCTATCGGCTGGCCATGGAAGTTCCCCCCTGAAATAACCTTTTCCCCATCGTCAAAAATAAGCGGATTATCCGTCGCAGCATTCATTTCGATCTCCAATTTTTCTTTTACATAATCAAGAGTTTGCCATGAAGCACCATGCACTTGCGGAATGCAGCGAAGCGAATAAGCATCCTGTACCCGCAGTTCTCCTTGCTTGGTGATGAGCTGGCTGCCGTTGATCATGCGGCTAATCCTTTCCGCGACCTCTGTTTGCTGGCGGTAACCGCGTGCTAGATGAACATCCCGATCAAAGGCATCTTCAATACCGCGTAATCCTTCTAAAGTCAGTGAAGCAATCGCTTCAGTTTGATGGGCCAGCTGTTCGGCTTCAATGTAATTGACGAGCCCCATCCCCGTCATGGCCTGTGTTCCGTTAATTAATGCAAGACCTTCTTTTGCTTTAAGTGTCACCGGAAGAATGCCTTCTTTCGATAAAGCTACGATGGCCTCCATTCGCTCTCCTTTATAAAACACTTCCCCTTCTCCCATCAATACTAGCGCCAAATGGGAAAGAGGCGCCAAGTCCCCACTTGCTCCAAGAGAACCTTGCTGAGGGATGACCGGATGGATATGAGCATTCAAAAGATCGATCAGACGTTCAATGACAACAGGACGGACGCCTGAAAACCCTTTCAATAGTGCATTGGCACGGAGAAGGACCATAGCTCTCGAAACCACCTCAGGAAACGGTTCCCCGACTCCGCATGCATGAGAATGAATCAAATTCCACTGTAGCTGCTCTGCGTCCTCTGCATCAATCAAAACATCGCTGAACTTCCCGAATCCTGTTGTAATACCGTAGACGACTTTCTTTTGTTTCACGATATTCTCAACCGCTTCCCGGCTTTTTTCCACTTTCTTAACACTCTCGGCTGAAGCAGAGACAAATGCTTCCCCATATAATACTTTTTTCGCTTCTTCAATCGTTAAAGTTTGGCCCGTTAACATAATCATTTCCTGCACCCCTATTCTTTTTTTAAACAAACAAAAGGAGGCCATATTGACAGACTTATCCAGTCTTTCAATACAGCCCCCTATTTCACTAAATAACTATAGGCTTTTAATTATTTAAATGTGGTTAATTCCCAAGCCAACGGCTTCATGTTCAAATCCCCGAACCGGTGCTCCAATCGTTCCATACACGGCGACAGCAATCCATTCACCTTCGTCCCCGCTTTTAAACGGCCTGCCCCGAACGATTGCAAACCGAAGGCCCGCAGTCCTCAAAAGACCGCCAAGCTCGACTTGGCCCCGTGTCACGCCTTGGAGTGCTTCGATGATAGCATGATACAGCGCATGCATTTCCCGATACATATCGGGATTGACTAATCCAAGTCTTTTAGCTGATGTCTCAATGGCCGCAACTATTTTCTGCAACTCCATTGAACCGACTTTACCTTTTCCATAAAGCCAATCCATCTGCTTTAGATCATTCGTCAATATGACTTCTTCCTCTTCGTCCGCAAACGCGTACATGATTGCATGGCGCCCGATTCTTTTGTCGAATTCCTTTGTCATGCAGGTACCTCTTTTTATAATTTTCTAAATAGACTAATAACTAAATATTATTGTAAGCGGATACAGTCTGTTCGGTCAACATATTTTTTCATTTGTTTTAACATTTCTTTTTGGGGCTAATGTTCATCATCCCTAATTACCTGCTCATCATATCGAAAATGCTAGCTTTGATAAGCGCTTTTAGGCGGTGGTAGTACAGCATCAAACGGTGGTTCCCCACTTGCCTTTTGAGGACACCAAGAGGATCTTGATGAAGTGAGTACTCCTTATCCTCCCTTCGGTCCGGTACCGTTGACAGGCGCCAATGTGTCGCACTTGGCCACATTTATAAAAACTAAAAATCACAATTCAGAGTGAACGGTGGAAAAAATAAGTCTTGTTACTAACTCACCCGCAGTTGAAGATGACACTTTATTTTTCTAAACATAGAACCATATGTTCTTCGTCATAATAGACACCATTTACTTTTAAAGCTTTTTCCTCAAAGCCAAAAACCTTGAAACCTAAGTTTGCGTAAAGGTTTTTGGCTTTTTGATTACTTGTTACTACAGTCAGATTTATTTTCTCGACATCATCTATTTCTTTCGCTTTATTTATAGCTTCTGTTAATAATGTTTTTCCAACACCCAATCCACTTTTCTTCGAAGTTACATACATAGCGAAAATATTTGCCCTATGTTGCAGTTTTTTGTGCTGTTCCTGAATTAAGGTAACTACACCAATGAGTTCCTCATATTCATCAAATGCCCCAAAGGTAAAATTCCCTTTGGTTTTTAAATTATTAGCAACCTGCTCTATTGGGTTCTCCTTATTTATAGCTTCCTCGTAGCTTGTTGCGAATGCTTCTGGATAGTTTTTTAATCCTTCTATTCTTAATGCCCAATAACTTTCAGCATCAGATGGAGTTAGTAGCCTGACTTTCATTATGTCCCCCCAAAATATTATTTAAGATTTAAGACTGTGTACCACATACATAGTCAACTTGATGACCCTGATATCCCGACTGCCAAATTGACTTCCCTACGAAATATATTGCCTCTTATTCCTTTGTTTCCAATGCATCATAAATGGCAGTTACAACACTTCCATAGCTTCCTGTTTTGAAGAGGTCACCGAAAAACTGATTGGAATTGGCTACAGGGTTAACGAGCGGAGAATGCTTTTTATTTGTAAGTAGAACAATCCCTAAATCTAATTCAGGATCTATGATCGTGACCGTCCCAGTCCATCCAGTATGTCCGTAAGCACTGTCACTCGCATAAGGGCTGAACATCCACTCCATGCTAGCATCGCCATTTCGCCTCCACCCAAGTCCGTAAGTAGGATTCATTTCGGAAGGTGCGACGAATTCATCGATTGTTTCTTGATCAAACAACTTATGTTTACCGTAGCCCCCGCCATTCAGCATCACTTGCAGGAGGACAGCGAGATCGCTTGTAGTCGAGAACAGACCTGCATGACCCGAAATGCCTCCCATCGAATAAAAGGCTTTTTCATCATGAACTTCACCTTGAAGTGTGTATGTGCGAACGTTAGGAAAATCAATCACGCCATCCCGCGTGTTCCCAAGCAATTCAGTTGCAGCAACATCCTTTGGCTTAAAGCCTTTTTGAAGGGGGTTGAACTTTGTATTTTTCAAATTAAGCGGCCTGTACAATTCATTTTCAACATAGGTGTCAAGCTGCTGACCCGTGATTTTTTCAACAATCGCTCCGAGCAGCATATAGTCGACATCACTGTATACATTCTGTGTTCCAGGTACATATGTCAGCGGTGTTTTAGATATGAACTCAATGGTCTTATCCCGTTCCTGTGAAAAAAGGTCTTTCGAAACCTTTGGATTATGGTATTGCGGATCTGGTCTAAAACCCGCTGTATGATGAAGCACATCAATAATCCTCAGAGTATCCTTTCCTTTGATCACATCCGCTTCCATGTCTTTGAATTCAGGAATGTATTGCTGAACTCTTGCATGGATATTCAACTTGCCTTCACTGACTAATTTCTGAATAGCAAAATTAGTTGCATACATTTTCGTGTTTGAAGCAAGGTCAAATAAAGTGTCCTTGTCCATTTTCTGAAACTTCTTAAGTGGCGTATATCCATTAAATTTCTGTTTGTACCCATAGCTTTCATTTTTAACGATCTTACCGTCCTTTATGACAATCAGGGCAGCACCAGGGAAACCGGCAGCCACTTCCATTTCAATCAGCCGATCCACCTTTTCCAGCTTTTCAGATGAAAAGCCCGCTTCTTCTGGTTTTTTTGCTTTCGTTAACACAGGATACTGGCTGGCAGTTTCCTTACTCACAGGAACTTCCTGATTTGCATTTTCTTTAGCAAATGACACGGAAGGTGCAAGTAATGAGAGTGCCAGGATTGAACTTAGTGTGCAGCTTGTCCATATATTCATCCTTTTCCCCCTTTGTAATCGTACTTAGAAAACAAGAAACGAACAACTTTACCCTTTGACTAATGTCGAAAGAAATAAACTGGATTTAATAAGTTTAAGGAATATTTCGATTAATGAGGGAGAATTCTTTACTTCCGTTCTATTACCAGGATTCACATTCCCACAAAACGGTAATTACTTTTCCTTTCCGTTCCGGTACAAGGGTTGCGATTGAATTATTTTATTCTTGAACGTCTTTATTTTGTAATTTTTTTTATCACGTAGTCGTTAATGGTTAAGGATAATACTTACTAACAATTCCCAATTTTCAGTATATATTATTTCAAACATAATTTCAATTTGGTATCTGAATCTTTAAAATTATATTTCAATTATGAGCATAAGCCCAATGTAGGAGGAAAAGCAATAATTGACCAAAATTATCCACATCATTTCTACACTCGGGCCTTCCCATCGATACACGGGCAAATGTCAGAGTTAAATACATCAAGGCTAGTACCAAATATAAAGGGGCTAGAGCTTTGCTTTTAACTTTCTTGCATAAGAAACGTGTAAGAACATCATACTATTTGAGAAATAAAGGAATTTCAAAGAATTCAGCTGCTGATATGAGGCAAGTATAGGGTGATGATAATGTGGAAAACGATTGTTTCCTACCTGCCAGAATGGCAGGTTTTTATACAAGCTTTTATAGTGTTTTTTATTCCGTATTTATTCTCCAAATTGTTAAATCGGCTTCGCAACTCAAAGGATGAGTGATGATAATGAAAGAGTGGATATCAAAGATCAGTAAAAAAGGAAAAGTTACTAATAATGACAAACAAAAAGAATGTACCTCCCAAGATTCAACTGATCATTTTACAGATAATTTTGTATTAAATCTAGAACTAGTTAAGCAAGAAATTGGCCATAATTGGGATGTGCATTTTCGAGAATTTAATATAGGACGTACCGGTATTCGGTCAATTATCATTTTTGTGGATGGACTATCAGATAAAGAACTCATTGATAAAAATATCATGCCATCATTAATGGTTGATTTCTCAGCAGAATACAAACAGGGCCTTCCTTACATCAAAGGAAGCATGTCAAAAGAATTTATAAAAAATGAAGTGTTAACTATCAGTGAAGTAGAAGTGGTCGATTCCATTAAAGAGTTAGCATCAAAAGTATTAACAGGTTCTACCGCTCTTTTAATTGATGGATTGCCTGAACCGCTAATCCTCGGAACAACAAAACCTAAAACAAGGACGATTGAAGAGCCGGTATCAGAGGCATTAGTCAGGGGTCCACGGGTCGGTTTCACTGAATCTTTGAGTGATAATACATCTTTTTTAAGGGGAAGTGGTGAAAACGAAAATTTATCGTTAGTAAAATTCCAAGTAGGAAAGCGTTCGAAAAAAGACTTGGTTGTCGCTTACATAAAAGATATTGTTGATCCCGAATTAGTTCAAGAAGTAGAAAATCGAATTAAGAGAATTAATATTGACAATGTGCCAGAATCAGGTTATGTAGAGCAACTCATCGAAGATAATTACCTAAGTCCTTTTCCGCAGATACAGAATACAGAACGTCCTGATCGCGTAATCGCTGCTTTGTTGGAAGGCCGGGTGGCCATCTTATTGGATGGGACGCCATTTGCTTTGATTGCTCCAGTTACCTTAAGCATGATGTTACAATCACCGGAAGACTATTATGAAAGATGGATTCCTGGCACATTCATGCGTATGCTTCGTTATCTCGCAGCCTTTCTAGCCCTGTTTACACCGTCTATGTATATAGCTTTCATCTCATTTCATTCAGGGTTAATTCCGACCAAACTGGCCATATCTATTATAGGAACGAGAGCAACCGTTCCTTTTCCGGCACTTATCGAAGCATTATTTATGGAAATATCCATCGAAATTTTGAGGGAAGCAGGCCTGCGCTTACCTAAGCCAATTGGTCCTGCAATGGGGATTGTCGGCGGATTAATCATTGGGGAAGCTGCTGTACAGGCAGGAATTGTTAGCCCTGTTTTGGTGATTGTAGTCTCGTTAACTGCCATTTCATCATTTGCTATTCCTCAATATAGTACAGGGTTTACATTTCGGATACTTCGTTTTCCAGCTATGTTGTGTGCTGCCACATTGGGATTATACGGAGTCATTCTCTTTTTTCTTTTCATGGCCAGCCATTTAGTGAAATTAAAAAGCTTTGGCGTGCCTTATTTGAGTCCAGCCGTTCCTTATCGCTTAAGTGAGTGGAAAGACTTGATGGTTCGCATGCCAATTATGATGATGAAAAGCCGGCCAAAGATGATGCATACGAAAAATCCTATGCGTAAAAGATAACATACGGTGAAAGGGTGATTAAAGAATGAATCTCAGTCCGAAAGACCAAATTACAACTCCTCAAGTAGCGGTCATAGTCATCAACTTTATACTTGGTACAGGATTACTCACCCTGCCCAGAGCAGCCACGGAGAAGATACAGACACCAGATGCATGGATAAGCGTTATTTTAGGCGGGGTTATTGCCATAATCGCGGGGGTGATCATCGTCAAATTAAGCCAACAGTTTCCCGAAAAAACCTTTTATCAATACAGCAATGAAATTGTGGGAAAATGGTTAGGCAAATTACTCAGTTTAGCTTTAATATGTTATTTCCTTATTACTTGCGGGTTTCAGCTCCGTTCTATGGCGGAAGTAATAAAGTATTTGCTTCTTGAAGGCACCCCTACATGGGCAATTTCGATGATTTTCATGTGGGTAAGTCTCTATCTGGTCATCGGCGGCCTTAACCCGATTGCCCGTCTTTTTGAAATTATATTACCTTTGACGGTTATCCTTTTTTTGGCCGTTGCCTTCATGAGCATTAAAATATTTGAGATTGATAATCTGCGTCCGGTATTAGGGGAAGGAGTCATCCCTGCACTAAAAGGAGTAAAAACGACGGCTCTAGCTTTTACAGGACCTGAAATCATGTTACTGCTTATTCCGTTTATGAATCAGCCCAAAAAAGCAGTAAAAGCCATACTTGTTGGAATTTTCATTCCATTGATTTTTTACGTGTTAACGGTCGTAATGGTTATCGGAGCATTATCTGTTGAAGGAGTGGTCACAAGAACATGGCCGACACTTGATCTTATACGCAGTTTTGAGATCTCCGGTTTGATCTTTGAACGGTTTGAATCTTTATTGCTTGTGGTATGGATCATGCAAATATTTGCCACATTCACCATCACATACTATGCTGCTGCTTTAGGGTTTGCTCAACTTTCAAAAAAGAACATTCACCCTTTTATGGTTGCCTTGCTTCCGGTTTTATACATCATTTCCATGATTCCAAAAAATATGAATGACATCTTTAAACTTGGAGATTTCGTCGGCAATTACGCATTGTATTTATTTGGTTTACTCCCGCTTCTCCTGCTTATTATTCAAAAAGTAAAGGGAGGAAAATATGAAACAACCACATAGCAAAATACGGCCCCTCTTCATTTCCCTCTCCGTTCTATTGTTCGTATCCCTTACAGGATGTTGGAGCAGTCATGAAATTGAAGAGCAAAGTTTAGGCATAGGTTTGGCATTTGATAAAGGCTTGAAGTCCAAAATTGAGAAAGAGTTAAGCAAAAAAGGAGAGGGTTATACAAAAAAGGACCTGATTACCTCAACCTTTCAAATCATCACTCCACAAGTAGCAAGTTCCAGCACAAAACAATCAGGACCCTCACAAAAATCTTATATTAATATTTCTCAAACTGGGGATTCCGTCCTTCAAATGATTCGTGAATTTTCATTAGAAAGGGAACAGGCATTAACCAGTCACCACATGAAAGTGATTGTTATCAGTGAAAGTCTTGCAAAATCGTATGATTTGGAACAATTACTCGATGAAAATCTTCGTGATAACGATTTTAGACCAAGCTGTGTTGTGCTCATTAGTAAAGGAAGAGCAAAGAGCACACTGGAAACAAAGACTGCAGGAGAAATTCCAGCGTTTCGGCTGGTTGGCATTTTAGATAATACCTTTCGAACATCGAGGATTTTGCCTCCTATGCCGCTTTTTAAATTAGAGAGCAAGCTTCATTCAGAATCCAGTTTTTTGCTACAAAATGTAGACTCAGTTAATGGGGAAGTCAAATTTGCGGGAGCTTCCGTGATCGATGGAAAAACACATAAAATGAAGGGCTTTTTGAATGAGGAAGAACTAGAAGGCGTAACATGGATTACAGGAAAGGGTAAAGGCGGTGTTGTAAAGAGCTTTGATAAGAAGACTGGTCAGCTGATGGTGTATGAAGTAGAGACCATGAAAAGCACTATTAAACCTCGAGTTAAAGGAAACAACATATCTTTTGATGTAAACATTGAATCAGAGGGAAGGCTAGCTGAAAATTGGGTGGTTTCGGGAGATCCCTTTAAAAATGAATTTCTAAAAAAAGCGGAAAAATCAGCGGAAAAAGAAGTGAAACGTTTGGTAAGGAATTCATTAGAAAAAATGCAAAAAGAATATCGAGTGGACGTCGCTGGCTTCGGAAATCGCTTGAGAATCGAGAACCCCAAATTATGGATGAAGGTCAAAAAGGATTGGGACCAAACATTTAGTGAAATCCCCATCAACTACAATGTAAAATTAACAATTAAAGATTATGGAACATCAGGAGGAACAAAAAAGTGAGCCCTCGGATAAACACATTGAATCTTATAGCCTTCATTAAATGAGAAAAATAAACAATTTAAAAACAAGAGGACAAATGCTTGCAAATCATCAGTATTTGTCCTTTTATTTTTTCCCATTTCGGATCCCCCCTTTCTCAAACAAAAAAACCAGAACTTGACGATTTTGGTCGAATTCTGGTTTTCACTAACTTGGTGGTGTTTGGAAATAGGTGTTGTGTTAACCAGTTTTGCATCCAAATGTTCATATGATGCCTAAGCATCCGACCCCCATAGCAAAATGTCACTTTGAAGTTCCTTCGGCTCAACAATCCTAAACTTACTTTCTTTCAATCTATAAAAGTATAGTGAAAGTTATAATAGATATTAAAGTAACCGTTACTAATAAGAACAATAACATAATAGACATTGACCTCTTAGGAGCATCTTTTTTAGCATACTTTAGAGAATAAAATATGCTTAATATAATCATCATTATTAAAAAAATTTGTTGTGTATATGTCATAAATACTCCTTATCTTGATACTACAGTAAAGACTTATACCCAATTAACTAAAAAGTGTTCCACCTTTACCTTCATTATGTGCATCCATTCTCTAACCGAGTCCCCCCATAGGTCCACTTACAACACCTGTAAATACACCCGGTCCAAATCCAAGCATTCCCAATGCAGTTATTGCTCCACCAGCAGCTATATTACGCTGTGCTAAACACTGGCTGCAGTATGAGAATTGTTATACCAGTTTTTATCTCCCCACCAGTATCTTTGAATTTTTCATTTTGAGCTGCTCTTGTTTGAATCGTTTTTTTTTGTTTTTAACTGATCCTCATTAATAACAATTTGATTATGTCTTACTTGTTAATTGTACTTGTAATTTATTAATATTGTATTCTTCCATATATTTTGAGGAATATCTTCATTGATACCTATTGTACCTTAAGAATTGCTTTGTCTTCATCTCTATAGCTTAACTCCGCACCCAATTTACTTACATACCATTCCGAAGTAAGTTCTACATCAGTAACTGGTATATAAGTAATACGTCCCCTTAATAATTTTCCATTCATCAAATTAGTCTCCATTTATTTGATAAATAAAATATTCTCCACTTATATATCTCTGTCCTTTGAAACTCTATTAGGAATAAAGAAAAATCTGCCTTAAAGACAGCTCCGATCATAACCTGTTAGTTTTAAGTGCAATCCTTGGAATTTAATACAACAAAAAGGTTCTAGAACAAAAACGTTTTTTAGTTTAATTTACCTTTTAAATCCACCTTCTAAAATGAATAATCTGACATGTAATTCAATCTGTTTCATCGCTCACTAGAAATTTTATAGTTTTTGCACCATCTCTCGGTTTTCCTAAATCCTTTGACTAAACCAACAAGGATAGCAAATGGCAACTTTGTAAAACCTATGTGAATATTTGTAAAAAATTGTCTAATTATAATATTTAATTACATAGTGAAAGTATAATGAAACTGTAAAAGTGGATGCATCCAATAACTATGTCGGGAGGTTGAAAATATTAAAACAATCTTTAATTGATTAAAAATTGAAAGGAGCATTAACAATAATGAAGCTAAAAAAATTATTTTTATTAGGGTTAATAGCGTCTGTCTTAGTACCGGTACAGCAAGCAGGAGCAACCGCTTCTAATCCGATTGCTGTCCGAGAAGGCAAGTCCTTTGAACAGATTCACGCAGAATTGCTCGACCATAGTGAAGATGCACCACTCATGATCCTGGCTCACCGGGGCCAATGGCGTGAATATCCCGAGAACTCGCTTGCAGCAATCAATGAGGCTATTGAAGATGGCGCCGAAATTGTAGAAATAGATGTCCAGCTAACGGCTGATGGTGTACCTGTATTAATGCACGATACGACCGTTGATCGTACTACCAATGGCAAGGGAAAGGTTTCTGACCTCACACTGGCTCAAATTAAGAATCTTCGCCTTAAGGAAGGTCTCGGAGGTAAGACGGCAGCGCTCACCAAGCACAAAATTCCAACGCTTAAAGAGGTCATGCTTGCAGTAAAGGACCGTGCAATCGTAAACCTGGATAAGGGCTGGGAGATCCGGGATAAAATGTACGAGGTTCTCGTTAAAACCGACACAGTAGATCACGGTCTGTTTAAAGGCAGCCCAAATGTTGAAGAAGCAGCCGAATTCATGGCAAAAGATCCAGAAATCCTATATATGCACATTATCCTTGATGACAGCGCCAACACTGTAGGAACGTTCCCGGGCCGTCAGCCGGTCGGTTATGAAATTGTCTTTGATGATCTTGCAGATCCGCAGATTCAGCCAGAGAAGGTGAAACAAATCAAGAAAAATAGCAGGGTCTTAGTGAATGTAATGTGGTATGGCCTTGCTGCAAAATACACAGATGAGGCTTCACTAAGAGATGTAAATCTTGGATGGAAAGCAGTAACAAAGCTTGGAGTTAATATGATGCAAACTGACAATATTGGAGCTATTGATTACTGGCGTAATGGAGGCAACATGCGAAACTGGAAGTACGATACCGGAAACCGTACAGTTCGGGTTCAAGCTGAGGACCCTCTTGGCGGTGGACAAGGTACCGGATATTTTGATCAGGACGCCAACCGCTGTAATACAGCCGATCAAGATTCAATTGATGTTTGCGAAATCGATGGAGCTATTGCAGTAAGCCATAACATGGATGGAGAGTGGGCGAAATACAAAGTGAATATTAAGAAGTCAGGAACATATAAAATCTCCGGCAGAGTTTCTGCAGCATCTACCCCGGCTGGCACCATCAACTTGGATTGGGCTGGCGAAACAAGCGGGGAGATCGAGCTGAAAAATACAACACACAAACGTGCATTCAAACTTCAGAATTTGGAGTACCGCTACCTAAAAAAAGGTACTCACGTATTTACAGTAAAGGTCACAAGGCCAGGTTCCTACAACCTTGATTATATTCAGTTTGATTTGCAGGATTAACTGTAGCCTGTATACCATTAAGTCTAAGCTTTTTGATAATTTTTAAATACTAGAAGGCAAAATTCATTCGGTTTTTGGAGTTAGGTGTAGCTTTTATAGAAGGGCATGTTTTGAAATAAAGATTGTTCAAAACATGCCCTTCTACTATTTAATTGGATTAGTCATTTTTGTGTTCCTTAATCAACTAACGCTCCTGATAGTTCTATAAGACTCATTGTTGAGTTGACAAGTGAAGGAGGGAGTAGGATGGAGAAGATCATTAGAAAAGATAGAAAAACGCCCCAAAAAAGGCGTTCAGTTTAATCATTTTTATTTATTTTACCGTCGTTCCCCTTATCAATACCAGTAGCGTTATTAACTATTTGTGGAAACAAGTTTAATCCTTGATCCAAGGCATTCATTGAATCGGCTTTTTGGCCAAGATTTTTTGATTTTTCTTGTTTTTTCATTTTTTTCGCCTCCTAAAATTAGGATTCGTAGTAAATCAAAAAATATTCCAAAGTAACTTTCAAATGATTATGTTGCACAGTTCGAATAAACTATGGTACTTGAACTATTCTGCCCCCATAGTTTGAATAAAGAAAAATCTGCCTTAAAGATAGCTCCGTTCCTAAGCTAACGCACCCGTTAGAGTTCATTAAGAAAAGCGATTCTTGAATAATCAACAAATCTTCTATTAACTGATATTGAGAAATAAGAATAGCACAGTTATTTGTATACCTATTTCACATAATTAGATAAGAACACTAAATTATTTTGTTTCTATACATTACCTTATTTACATTATGCCTTACGGTATTATGACCGGCTTTAGTACCTTTACCAATAGCTATAAGCATAACATCTAAATACCTATCAGAAATATTTAAGATTGCTTTTAATTTCTTAGAATCATAGCCTGACATAGTAATTGTTTCAAAACCTGCTTCATTTGCTAACAAAATTAATGACATTGACGCAAGACTTACATCTCTAGTTAATTCTAACTTTAGATCTTCAGTTGATTTATTTTCATAATATTTTATTGCAGCATTCGCTAGATAATCTCTTAGCGATTCATCAAAAAAACCTGCTTGAAAGCCTTCTTCATGTATCTTAAAAATATTATCTTTATCAAATGCTTGATAATCACCCAACATAACAATTAAAGTTGAGGCTTCTACCACTTGATGTTGATTAAAAGCTATAGGTAGCAATAAATTTTTTAAGTCTGGTTCATCAATAATTAAGTA